>JAFGSP010000201.1 GCA_016934775.1 Candidatus Woesearchaeota archaeon
AAAGTTTAAAAACCCTTAAATCAAGTTTATTCCTAATTTAAATCAAATAATATAAAATGAGGTGAAATGGATGAAGAAAGCATCATTGAATCTTTCTATCAACGCTATTGTTATATTTATTCTTGCGCTGACATTATTGGGGCTGGCCCTGCCGTTTATCACAGGACTGTTCAGCCAGGCGACAACACTTACTGAAGGAAAATTTGACAGGATCCTTGCAGAGGACGAGAAGGCATTCATTGAAGGATGTGCAGACGATTTTTGTCTGGAGCAAACCTCTTTTGAGATGAAAAAGAATCAAGAGCAGAAAGTGCTTATGGTCATCAACAACAAATTTGACTGTACAATTGATGAAGCGCACATTGAGATTGCCGGCACTGACGGCGGAAGCAGTTCTTTTGGATCAGATACGTGCAATATAATAGGAGGAGAATCCTCAGACCAGAAATGTTCAGATATCAGCATAACGTCTTTTGCAACAGAGACTGTTCTTGAGAAGGATAAGACACCGGTTGACTTGATAATCAGTGTGAAAAACACTGCCAAGAACACAGTGTATTCATATAAGATAAAAGTTTACGGCTCATGTGTATTCGGTGGGCAGACCTTCTCCTTTGACAAGCAGAAGACAATAAGAGTAGATGTCCAGGGGTGAGAACGATGAAAAAAAGATTAACTCAATCAGAAGAATTCGAGATTATGAAGCTTGTCCTGGACAAGTTCCTCTGGATGGGCTTTGGTATCATGGCCTATGGGTTCTACACGCTCATATCAGGAAATATCGAGGCACTTACAAAGGGCATTTCTTTCATGATTGTTGGAGCGGTAGTGCTTATGATATTCATGGCCCTGATCATAAAAGAGTACGAGATAGTGAAATAAATGCCCAAGAAGCTCAATAAGAAAGGGATAGAACTTTCTATGAATTTTATCATAGGCCTTATTATAGGCGTAGTGCTATTCAGCCTTGGGCTTGTTTTTATCTATAAGATTGTTTCTGGTGTTGACGAGATAGGGAAGATCAACCTTCCTGATACCTTTAAGATAGAGGCAGATAAATGCGTCCAGCGCGGTGAGCGGATCTGCATCCCTGTCATCAGGAAAGAAGTAAGGACAAGGGAGCCTGCCTTGTTCGGCATCATCATCAATAATATTGCTGGTTCTGAGAATGAATTCCAGACAGTTGTGAAATTCAGCGGCTATTATGAAGACGGCGTAGCAGGAAATGCAAATGTAGATGTAACTAAGTGGACTTACGAAGAATTCGAGGTTGTGGAACTTGAGAATAATGAACATTATCTTGACGCTGTTCCTCTCCAGCCGCCAAAGGGCACAGTAGCAGGCACTTATGTCTTTAACATTTATGTTTGTGTTGATGACAGTTCTTTTTACGCCCAGCCCGCCTGCCCGTCAGGATACCAGTACGGGCCTACTCACCAGGTCACTGTTGAAGTTGTATAGATTTTTTGTTCTGTCTTTCTAAGAATTTACTGGCTTTTGATTATATTCGCCAGTTTCTGCGGATCCAAACTAGCTCCTCCCGGAAGGCAGCCGTCTATGTTTTCTTTTTGCAGGATGGCTGATGCGTTTTCCGGGTTGACAGAACCTCCGTAGATTATCCTTGTCTCTTGCGCAACCTGGTCATTGAAGACAGGCTTGAGTATCTCTCTTAGGAAAGCATGGACTTCTTCTGCCTGTTCGGGAGTGGCTGTGTTTCCTGTGCCTATTGCCCAGACCGGCTCATATGCGATGATTATGCTTTTCATATTATCGATTGTCAGGCCTGCAAGGCCTTCTCTTAGCTGAGTCTCTGCAACCTGCTTTGTCTTGCCCTGGTTTCTTTCGTCCTGTGTCTCTCCCAGGCAGAATATCACTTTTAGGCCTTTGCCGATGGCTGCTTTTATTTTTTTGTTCACTATTTCATTAGTCTCATTGAAATACTTGCGCCTCTCAGAATGCCCTATTATGACATAGTCTGCAAAATCTTTTGCCATAGCTGCAGAGACCTCTCCGGTAAACGCGCCTTGTTCTTCATAAAATATATTCTGGGCAGCAACACCTATGCCTGTGTTTTCTATCTCTTTTTTTATTGTTTCCAAGAGTGTGAAAGGCACTGCTAGCACTATGTCAACATCCTTGGCTCCCTGAATATATTGCCTGAATTCCTGCATATAAGCTAGTGATTCCTCTTTTGTCTTGTGCATCTTCCAGTTTCCGGCTATGAATCTTTTTCTCATTTTTTCACCTTATTGTTCTTGACATGATTATTCTTGTAGATCATTATACTGCCGATAAATATCATTGCAATACTTAATAATTGCGTATGGCTCAGCCCGAATACATAAAAGCTGTGGTTCATCCTTGCAAAATCCGTTATGAACCTTATCACGCCATAGCCTGTTATGAAAGACCATGATAAGTTGCCGGCTTTTTTGCTCATCTTTGTCCTTGATAATAGCAGCATGGCTCCGAAAAGAATAAGCTGAGACAGTGATTGGTATAATTGTGCAGGATGCCTGCATACATTGTCTATCCTTTGGAAGACCACGCACCATGGAAGATCTGTGGGAAAGCCAAGATGTTCGCTGTTGAGAAAATTGGCCATCCTTCCGAAAGCCAGGACAAGAGGCAGGGGCACTACAATTATGTCCATCACCCTGAACATATTGATCTTGTGCTTCTTTGAATATAGATAAGCTGCCAGCATTCCTCCGATCAGGCCTCCCTGAAAACCCAGGCCGCCGTTCCAGATTGCAAGCATCCCCAGGAGATTATTCCTGTAGAGATGAAAATCAGTTATGACATGGAATATTCTTGCGCCCAATAAAGCTCCGACCATGGCATATACAGCTATGTCCATGGCCTTTTCTTTGTCAAGGTTCCTTATCTTTTTGTTTTCAGCAGCTTTCACAAGGAGATGCGATGCAAGAAGGAATCCCAGGGCATACACAATGCCGTAGAATCTCACAGAAAACGGGCCTATTGTGAACAGATTAGGGTCTATGTTATGGACGAACATGAGAAGTGTAAAAGAAGATTTGTATTTATATGTTGTGATAGAATAATATATTAACTATCTTGATACAAAAGTTCTTGAACAGTTACAAGATCACCTATATGGAGATTAGGGAAAAAATCATTTCTTACACGATTATCTTCTATAAACAATTCTTTTTCAGAAAATGCAGTGCACTTCTCACCATCATAGTTGCTGCATCTTATACATCTATCGTCAATTCCTTCGACTATTTCCATAGTGTTTCGAGGGTCTGAAGAGATCTCAGTATAGAATGAAATAGATATCTCCGCATCATTATCCGTGTACCTTCTAACTCTGTCATTATTCTTTTCATTCAGAATCCCATTTCTGAGTCCTTCATATCCCTTTTTGAAACCATTGACCAGATTAAACAGATGATGAAATCTTATCTTGTATCTTTTTTGTTCCATCATATACTACAGGTTCTTTGAATATAAAAACTTTTCTATTTTGTTACTACTTATCGATGGTTATAATATAAAAAAAGAAATAATTGAAAATATTTATTTTAATATTAGTTCATATTCATCATTATCATACTTGTTGAACTCTACATCCATAAGCTCTACCAGGATCTTGTATATGCCTTTTTCAAGGCTGCATTCTCTAAGCCCGATATCCCCTGAGACTGCCTCCCCGTTTGCTACTGTGCCAAACAGCAGGACAGAGCCGCCATAGCATATCCTGTTCCCGTTTTCATATACTGAAATGTCGAACTCAGGGGCAAGATCATAACCAAGTCCGTTGTCCACTGTGACTCTTATGCTGCCCAGCCCTGAAGATGTTGTGCTGACTTCATTAATGATCAGAGATGCAGATGATCCTGATGGTTTTTCAGCAGGCTCAGCTGGTTTCTCGACAGGCTTTTCAGGCAGATTCGGCTGTGTCGTGTTTTCTTCAGTTATGGGGACTGAAGGGCTGCATGCTGCAAGGATCACAAGAACAGCCAATACAGCAAGTATTTTCTTTATCATATGAACCTGGCTAACGGAGGTAAATATATAAAGATTACTGGAACATTATTCTCTATTTAACCCATCCAGCATATTCTCTATCTCCCTGCTTACTTTGTTGAGCCACATCATTATCCTTGTAAAGAAGTCAGGCGGGACAATTTCAAGCTCTTTTTTATAGGTCTCTTCGAATTCAAGGCTGTTGCTGTCATGGAATAATACTTTTACTTCGAAGTTGTTGCCTTTCGGGTCGAGGATGTCTTTGTTGAGCTGGACATTGAATATCTGGTTTGATTCCAGCTCATCTATTTTCCATTCAGTCTCCCTGTTGTTGAACCTGAAGATAACTGTCATGTTCACAGGCTTGCTGTATGATCTTTTGAAAAGCTCGAAACTTACTTCAAAATCAGGGCCGTATTCAAGTATCTCAGGGTGTCTGAGGTTTTCTATTGAAATCACAGGCATGTCATTCGCTATAATGCTGAGAAGATAGAATGTATTCACGTCTTTGTTCGAGGCAGTGATCTTCAGCTCTTGTTCGCCTCTCTCCTGGATTGTTGTTTTGAAATCCAGGGTCTTTGACTGGCTTATCCCCAGGTCTTCTTCCTGGCACTGCGTCTCAAGGCAGACGTTTAATCCATTCAGGAAAACATTTCCTTTGTTTTCAAGCCTGCATGAGATATCAAAGCTTTCATTTACGTAGACATATCCTGAGACAGAGCATTCCAGTTCAACGTTCTTTGAATAGGTCTTTTCTTCTTTCTCTTCAAGCTGGCCATAGAGTTTAGTTATCTCAGAATAGCTGTAGTCATATGAATCATCCTCAGATTTGAATTCATCTTCTCCTGAATTTCCCAATGAGTCATACACTTCAATAGGGAAAGTGTATATGAAGTTCTTTTTCAGGCTGTCATCGACTTTTACAATCCAGTATATTGATGTTTCGCTATTAGGCTCGAGAAGAACATATTTCTCCTCTTCTCCGATAGTTGTCACTTCTTTTGGCTTGCTGAGCAACATCTCAGATCCGACATAATAATCTTTGTTGTTCTTCAGCTTTGCTTCTATTAGGTTATATGATCCAAAATCTACTTTGCTCCTCAACGGTCTTACAGTTATATCGACCAGGCCATGGGTCAGGCTTCCCTGCTCCAGTATCGTTATGCTGTTTTCTAACGGAGAATATTTTAAATCTGCGTTGTTGGCCTGCCACTCAAATTTTGTGCTTGATTTGTCTGAATCAGGAGAATCCCTCAACTTGATGTGTGTAGCGTCTATCTGGCCGAACTGGCCGTATGTCGGGTCAAAGCTCACCCAGCCGTAATCCGGGAAATAGACTTCTGCCCAGCCGTGGAGGCCCCAGCTGTCTTCGAACAAAGGGGAATTTGAATAGCTGATGCCGGAGACAAACCTGGCGGGTATTCCCAGGGAACGCGCCATCGCTATGAAAAGATTAGTTATTTCGTCACAGACACCATATCTGTTTGTGAGCACCCATGACGCTTTTTGGGAAGCATCTGCAGTTGTTGAGTCAAGGCTATAGTTGATGTTCTGCTTTGTCCAGGTAGCTAGATTGAAGACAACCCTGTACAGGTCATCTTCACCCTGAGCTATCTCGTTTGCTTTTGCTATTATATCTGCATTTATGTCAATCTTTTCAGTCGCCACCATATACTGCTTAAGAGAGGGATCAGTTATCTTGAGAGGGAAAGGTATTTTCTCTTTTACTCTCATGAACCTGTTGTAAGTCCTTACTTTTGAGCTTACTGTATAGGTGAATGTTCCAGGCAGGGGATTTTCCCAGAGGAATTCAAGAGATTCATCTTTCTCAGTTGCCTTTGGTTGTGTAGCGGTCTCTAAGACTTCCTGGTGAAAGCTGTCCACAGGATAGAACTGGAAATCCGCCTTTACAAAATCTATTTTTCCAGAGCCGGTAAGACTGAAGTCTGATTCAAGGTCAACATCCAGCAGCAGGGAGTCTGTGTAGAAGACATCTTCCAGCTGGGCAGATGCAACAGCAATGCAAAAGAGGATCAATACAAAGAAAACAAAGGCTTTTTTTCTCATCTAAGTTATTCTTCATAGT
>JAFGSP010000202.1 GCA_016934775.1 Candidatus Woesearchaeota archaeon
GACAAATTAAGGCTCAATGCAGCATCAAAGATTCTGGAACATTACAAAGATGTTACTTATTTGGGTACAGGGAAGCTTAGAATTGAACAGATGCCAGGAGCTATAGCTACTAGGAACCGATTTTTAAGATATTAAGTATCTAAAACTCCGCCTAGAACTCATCCAGCCTAGTCTCTCTTTCATACTTTACTATCGTTGTGGTGCCGTCAGGCCCGCCCATCTGCTTTTCTGTGGAGATAAACTTGTTCTTGCTGAGGTAATCTATCTTTCTCTGGAATGTCTTGTAGACGCCTTCCCCGCCTTTTTCCTTGTAGATGTCAAAGAGCTCGCCTATCTTTTTACCTGAATTATCTTTGATTACATCAAGGATAAGCTGCTCATCTTCCTTCAGTGAGGAAGGCTCTTTTATCTTAATATCAGATATCTTTTCGATGGCTTTTTCCACATCCTCTGTCTCAATCCTTTTCGAGGCCCTGTCCTCTGCAGAGTTCCCTGCTTCCCTGAGCAGGTAGAGGCCTGTCCTGACATCACCTATTGTAGCTGTCTTTTTCACAGCAAGGCCTAATGCTTCATTAGTCCAGACATTGGGCACAAACGCATATTTCAGCCTTTCAAAGAGAATTCCTTTGACCTCAAAATCATTGTATCTCCTGAACTCAAGCATCTCAAGTGTGAGCCTTGACTTAATCCTCTCATCAAGGTTGATAGCCCATTCTTTGTAATTGGTTATCAGGATGATGGTCTTCCTGTATATCTTCTCAAGGATCATGTAAAGGAAGTCAAGGTCCTCGGCCTTGTCTATCTCGTCAAAACAGAACACCACAGATTTCTTATTAAGGTCTTTCATGACAATGCTGAAAAGCTCTTCTGTTTTCTTGTTGTGTGTGAACTTGTAGTCAAGCTGTTCGCATATCTCAATCACGACTTTGTAAGTAGTGTTCTTCTGCCAGGTGTTGATATATATAGGGATAATATCATCGGTATTTTCTTCCAATTCGCGAAGTATATGCCTTATTGCGGCAGTTTTTCCAATTCCCGGAGGCCCGTGGAGCAGTATGTTTTTCCCATTCCTGCTGGCAAACAGCGGCTTGATGCAGAAAGCTACATGCTTCTGCTCCTTTTCCCTGTAAGGGATAAGCTTAGGCAGGTAATCGTAATCAAGTACAACCGGATCCATAAATAGAGATTCTGAATCCTTCAGCATATCGTCGAAAATTCCCATCGTTTCCATGTTAATCAAAGTACATATTTAAATTTTTGTTTATAAATCTGGCGTGAGAATGTCCACTGGGCTTTTTTGTCCAGTGGTTTACGAACACTAGTGAGTTATTCCAGTGAAAAAATTGTCCAGTGAAAATATCAATTTAATGATTTCGACGACAAAATCAGAATTTTTTAGTTGGATTACGAACGTAAGTGAGTTATTCGAGTGTCTAGTGAGTTTTTGTGAACAGGACTTTTCAAGTGCTAACAAGAATGTGTCCAGTGATTCATCTCAGAATTTATCTATCGATTCCTTTGTTGGGTATAGTTTTTCCATACTTCTAATTTTCTGGCATCATCAGGCTCAAGATGATAAGGATTTCCAGATGTAATATCACCTTTATATATTTGTCCTGCTTCTTCAGGAAATAAGAAACCAGGCCACACATATGCAAAATCCAGAAAGGTGCCGGGAGGAACTCTGGTGCCTGTCCCTAAAATAGAATAATCTTGTATTACTGTAGGCGAAGAATGGCTAGAGGATTCAATCTCCGTTGACATTGAAATAAGTGTATTCTCAACTAATGCATTTTGTCCGATATATACTTCCTCTCCAACATAAGAACTTGTAATCTCCGTTCCTGTTCCAACATATCCAAACTTATCAAAATTAACCTCTTTGATGATTACCGCATCTGGAGTTATAGCATCAAATATGACCCCTCTTCCAATAAATACATCACTCTCTAATCTTACAATGCCTGCCTTTATTCTTTCATCTAAAGTAATTCCAGGTACAGTGTCTGGATAAACTCTTCCATCATGATCCATTCTTAATGTTTCAGGGTGTATCCAAACATGGTTGGTCCTGGGATAGATTTTTCCAGGTAGGGGATTTGTAAACTTTCCATCTTCAAGGTACATATATTTGTTTTTTCTTAACATCTCAAAAACAAACGGGACCCTGCCCGACAATAGTTGCTGGACTGATTTCAGGAAAAAATTTGGTTGTCCAAAATCAAGCCAGTCATCGAGCTTGATTGCATGAACATGCTCTCCATTTTCAACTAATCCGGGGATGTAATGAGAACCCATATCAAAATTTGTTAGTTTGCATCTAATGACCCAGGGCTGCATTTGTGTTCTTAAAACCTCTTCGTCACTGAGGATGTATCCTGCGCCGTTTACTTTGACAGTCAATCCAATTAAATCATCAATGAATCCTTCTTCTTGGAGTGGCATTCCAAGAATCCCTCTGAGTTCATTTGCATTTTTCGGCTTTTCTGTGAATCTGATCACTTTTCCTGTAGTATCAGTCAATAATAATCCATAGGTATTTATAGCTGTTAGTGCAGGGACTTCAGTATACAATATTGAGACAACGGCCCCTGATTTCGCATGCTCATCTAAAACTGCCGGGATGTGCATTCCATAATAGTTGTCATTAGCCATGATTAGGCTATATTTATAGCCCGACACCCTGCTGAGATATGAGATAATAGCATCTGCACTCCCTTGGTTATATCTGTCGCGCATGGGATGCGAAGGCGTGACTATTGCATTGTAAATATGAGTGCCTGGTGAATCAAGCCTGTTAAGAAGAGGTTGTCTGTTCGATATATCTTTACTCACGACATGCACTTCAAAAATACCTGCGTCAGTAACCTGTTTTATTTGCATTTCTGCAAGAGGCATCCCCATATATCTGTTGAGGCCTTTTGTCAGCACAGTAACAGGATTGACTAAGCCAAAAGGCCACATCCTAGTTCCAAGACCTCCGGCAGTCATGATTAACCTAGTGCCTGCAATAATCTCCTCGAGCGATTGTTTGGTTGCCATATTGCTGCTCTTGTTTTATATAATATTTTCACCACTAAGAAGCAATAAATATTTATAAATTTAACTTAAGATTCTGATAAGCCCCATATTTAAATATAAATTGTTGTTTTCTTTTCAGATGAGCAAGCAGGAATCAAAATATGACCTGATATGGTGGCCGCTTCTTTATCTAATGGAAACAGAGGCATATGAGAATAACTCAATTAACGAGGCATTCAGTCTTTTTGGGGATGAATTGGTCCGGAGGTTCAGGATCTATAATACCTATGATC
>JAFGSP010000203.1 GCA_016934775.1 Candidatus Woesearchaeota archaeon
CTTTTCCTGAACGGGTCTTACCTTGCATTGACGATCGCCCTGGACAGAATAAAGGCAATGACAGATTTTCTGGGATTAATAATAAATGTTCTCTTTAATTTCCTTTTGTTAGACTTCCTGGGCAGCTTTTTTGTCAGTATCCTTGCCTGACTCATGAGCTGATTACCCTGATGTTCTCTTCTCTTATTGTTGTGCTGTATCCTGCTTTGTTCAGTACATCCATGCTTATCCTCAACCAGTATCCGAAAGAGCCTCTTTTTGTCAGATCAGGGTCAAGCTCTTTTGTATTTTCATGTCCGAGCTCTTTTGAGGTTTTCATCAATATGTTCTTAGAGACCCAATAATCCAGCGCAACCGGGTCTGTGCCGGCAAGCACCATGTTGTTCTGGAGAGAATCATTATAGAATACATTCGGGCCGCACCACCATGTTGCTAATGTGCAAGGATATACAGTGCTTACCCAGATCGAATCCATTATAGTAAGCGAGGGAAACCTTGTCTCAGCCATCTGGACGCCCATGCCTCCGTTCCCGATGCTGTTATGGGCTTCTGTTTTAGTCAGCTTGTCAGACGGTGTCCCCATATAATTCTTCACTGCGCCAGTCACTCCGTATATAAGATGGGGCTTGAGCACAGGCATATTTATCAGTTTAATGTTTGCATTATCATAGTCTCCTTCAGAAGTATCCCAGATTCCTTTTTTGAAGCTGATATAGGTGCCGTATTCAGTCTTGAACTTAGGATAGGAGATTGTCTTCAATATTTCTCTGTTCTTATCTTCCAGATCATATAATACAAACCCGTCTTCAAAATCACCTTCTGAAAATTCAGCTACAACCTTTGTTGTGATATTATCCCACAGATATGTTGAAACTTTATATTTTCCTTTGTACATGTCAACAACATCCTGTATGGATTGTGTCCTGTTTATTGCATTATTGTTCTCCCATACAAAGCTCCCGCCGGTCATCTTGGCCCCGTATTGAGCCTGACCATTGTCTACGACAACGATCTCGCCTGAAAAACCTTCAGGATGGCTTATGACAGCTTCTATCACAGACTTCACTAAGTCAGTATTTGTCCCGCCCCTCTCATCCCACTGGGAGTTAACCTTGAGCAGCACGACATCATCTTTTCCGATGAGTCCGTCTTCAGCTGCAGCAGTCTTGTAGAAATCCAATCCATTACCTTCCATTAACCCGATAAGCCTTTCGACTCCAGGAGATGTGCCATCTGTATCTGTAACCAGGAATATGTCAGAATATACATCCTCAGGGATAACTATTTTCTGCATCTTTTTCTTTTCCTGGAAAGAGGAATAGCCTTCAAAGACTATCAGAGTGATGAGAAACAACAGGCTCACGATGAGTATTGCTTTTACATATCTCTTTAGTTGTTTTCTTCCTTTTGGTCCTGTGAAAAGGAGCCCTAAGAAAGGGATTGCAGAGAATTTCAGTATTGCGCCCATGTTTGCCAGGGCTGCCTGCTGGCACGGATATCTGATCCGGCTGGGTTTTGTGCCTGTCTTGTAGAGGAACCAGAAAAGGCTTGAAAAGAATATGACAAATCTGCTTTTCCTGAGTACAACCAGGAAATTATTCCATCTGCTGCTGTCTTTTTTATCCATGTCTCAATCTTCTGATCTTTTGAATATTTATAAGTTTATTCTTGATGCCTGAATCAAAAACAATTTAAATATTCTAAAATTGGTCTTTTTTGATGAATTCTGTCCGGCTCTTATTGATTATATTGTTCATATCAGGCTGCACAGTTTCAAGACCCGTCATAGAACTCTCAAACACATCCCTGTCAGGAGATTATTTTGAAAACCAGATATGGTCAGAAAAAATAGTAATTACAGGAGATGTCCTAATACACGGCGACCTATTAATCAGGCCAGACACAATAATATGTTTCTCAGTTGGAGATGACACTCAGTCAGGACAAGAAATAAAGGCAGACGGGTTCAATGACAATGACCCGACAAGGCTGTCTGGATACACACAGTCGCATTCTGAAATAGGCATCAAAGGAAAGCTGACTGCAATAGGAGAGAACCATAATATAATATTCACTTCCATAGCCGAAAATCCGAAACTGGCAGACTGGATTGGCATAAGAATTGAAGGAGATGGCAGCATAATGGAGGATTGTGTTGTCGAATGGTCGAGGAACGGGATAGTGATCAAAGGAAAACAATCAGATACAAGGATAAAAAACAACATCATAAATAACACATTCTGGGGCGGGATACATGTCGATGGTTCCTCTCCTAAACTCTACAATAATTATATTAATGAAGCAGGCCATGAAGGCATAGATATCCAGTCTGGCAATCCAGACATCAGACATAATCATATAAGAAACGCAAGGACAGGCATTGTTGTTTTAGGAGGAACTCCTTCAATAATCAACAACACGATGTATGATGTCGGCCAGGGGATCCATCACGCTGAGGGGATAGTATCAGATGCAGGCCACAACAAGTTCAGTCTCATCACTGACAGGCATAAGAACTGGACTTACGGAACTTTCTCATACTTTCTCTATGCGGGCTAAGATTGAGAGGAATAGAAAATAGGTGCTCTGTTGATTTCGTCTTTTTCCAGCCCGCTTACGAGTCCCTGGTCAATCAGTTCCTGATCTTCAGGGACAATGATATACGGATACCCCAGCTTTTCCAGGATCCCGGCAAGCATTGTTATATATTTACTGATGTCTTCACTGCTGCCTGCTGCATCAGAGCTTGAGATGACTATGAATCCTTTATACTCATATAGGTTGTTTAGGAAGATGTGCCCTGTCCATTCATCGTCTATCTCAGAATATATTGAATCAATAACATTGGTTTTGGAAGGCCAGGCCCGCAGCGAGAATTTATCTTTAAATGAATACCTGCTTATAGATTCCCATCCTGCAGTCGGCCTCGGATTCTTGTCATGGACAAGGATTATATGGTCATTGCTGAAATTCTCATATATATAGCTTAACCTTTCATGTCCCTGGACCTTTTCTGAAAGATTCCGGAACCCGTATGATTCCCAGCAATAGGAAACAACCATCAGGACAACAAACGCATACAGGCAGTATCTTATCTTCCTGTGCTTCAGCAGCCTGTCCAGATTATGCGCAAACAGGACCGCTATCCAGAACCATGTATAAATGAAATATCTTGTTCCGGGATGTAGGATCCCAAGAGGGGAATACAGTACAGATATGATTGCCAGGGATATCCCGAGATTCACAAGGACATTGTAGAGGACAAGCTTGTTTGCTGTAAAATGCTTTTTTTTGCCTGCCAGGCCTGAGATGAGAATAAGAACGGAAAAAACAGAGATGAATGTCATGAATACAATATTTGACCCGAAGAGCCCGTATAGCGAGGATTCGATCTGCTGTTGATACGGGTGGCTGGTTATCAGCATTATATAGACATCAGATATGAAGTCCTTTTTCAGGATGATCACAGTTATAAGGAATGCGGAAAAAACAATGGCAGGGATGACTGCTTTTGATAAGGTTTTTCTTGTTATCCTGTCCCTGTTGATCATTGCCAGATAGCCGACCTGGGCAAAAAGGAATAAAATGAACGCGTGGTCAAACAGGAAGGCTATTGCATCAGCGATCGCGACTGCATAAAGCTTCTGATGCCCGGGAACCTTTAGGTATAGGATGAAAAGATATGTTGACAATGTATAGAAAAAGAAATTCAGGGAATAATAATCAATCAGGTTTGACAGGTTCATCACGTGGGGGGATAATATCAGGATTAGTGAACTCAGGAAAGCGATACCCTTGTTGAGATAGGCGGATACTGCTTTGTAGTATATGAAGACTGCTGCCAGGATGACAGCCAGCTGCACCAGCCATACAGCAAGCGCATTATTCAGGAGATCGACAGAGAACAGCGCCCTGAAGAATAATGTGCTTAGTGGCCTGTCAACCGACAGGCCAAGATAGATATTTGCGGGATTGTTGTTTATGTACTCGTTGAAATATATGCTAAGCCGTGTAAGATGGAGGCAGAAAACCAGGCACAATAACAGACAGCCTTTTAGCTTATCCTCAGATATTATGCCCCTTAAACGCACGGATAGATCTATTTTTCTTCCCCTGCTAATATAAAACCAGATTATTATTTAAACTCTTTCTTTGCATTGGCCAAACCAAAATATTAATAGATAAAAGATATTTATTCAGGATAATGGGTGATTTTTTCATAGGGGGTTTATCTAGCCATATCCAGAGGATTCTGAAGAAAGACAAATACAGATACCTGCTTGTGCTGGTCCTACTTGGAGCAATCTTATCATTTGTATATTATTCCTATCTTGCAGGCTATCTTGCAGAAAGCAAAAAAGCGCTGGGCTATGAGCAGTTCCCTCTTTATGGTCCGCATTATTACGAGCATTACCTGAAGTCGGTCGTATTATGGGATAGCCTGCAGAAACCAGATCTTCATGCTTTTTTCAGATATTATTTTGACACAGAGGAAAATGCGATCTCACTCTTCCGGAGCGTGCCTTTTTTCATGGTATTCGGGCCGTCTGAATTTGTCTATATCTATTCAAATTTTTTCTTCAACTATCTTCTCTTCTTATTAGTGTATATTGCATCCCTCAATATTTTCCGGCCGAAAGAATCCTTTGTATTCAGTATTTTTCTCATCAGCAGTTTTGGAGCGCTGGCATTGTTCGCTTCGCCTTATGTTGATCTTTCCCTGATGATGGCCTGTTCTTTGTTCTTTATGTTCCTGTACCTTTTCCGGAAAGATTACAGGAAGTATAGTGTTGGCCTTGCACTGAGCATTTTCCTGGTCTTCCTGACAAAAATCACAGCCAACATGATCCTCCCTTTTTTCAGCCTGGCATTCATTATGTATCTTATGGCAGCCAAAAAAGACTGGAAAGGATATGCTTACAGATACGCGGGCTGGGTTGTCCTTGTATTTATTTTTTTTCACCTGTTCAGATTCGGGCTCAATGCATTCACGCTGAGAGAATATTTCAAGACTCTTTTCAGCATTCTGTTTTTCAATACAAAGAAAAGCATGATCCTCTCAGGTTTTTTTCCGGTCCTAATTTCTTTCCTGCCATTCATGTTTGTTTTTTTTTATGAGAAGGTCCTTGTCATTTTACTATATCTTTCAGTGCTATTCCTTGCTATGAAAAGAAAAGCAGGATTCTGGATTTTCCTTTTTGCTGTTTCTCATTTGTTCTTGCTGCTGATGCTTCCTGTGTTCGGAGACATCTACCAGATCAGGTATTACTTGCCTTTCTATTTTATCTATTCCTTCCTTATATTCAGGGCAGCTGTCCTGTTCCTGAGAGAAATAACTCCAGATTATCTCAGAATCATCTCTGCCCTTGTTTTCCTGCTGTTCCTGGCCAATCTGGTCTCGCTCAGCTCTTTTCCTGACAGGAAACTGCAGGCAGTCGAGAGCGTCCAGATGCCGAGGATCACGCAATATGTCAATGCAAATATATTCAACAGACTTCCTCAAGGGTCAAGGATATACGTTGAAGATATCAGGGGAGACTGCGGGTTCTATGATTTTGTCTCTTTCATCGACAGAGCAGATGAGTTCTATGACCTGGCAGACATTGACCCGAGGTTCGGATACAGGCTGATTGTGAACAATGAGGAAGATTATGAAGATGCGGATTATGTCATTTTTCCGGACTGCAAAATCCTTGACCCGCCCGGATTTGAGCTGGCTGATGTGTACAATGTATCCGGATTGACTGATTCATCAGTAGACAAGATATACTTCATGGAAAGGATATCTGAAGAGGGTTCGACATGACCGGGATCAAGAAAAATGAAAAGGAGAGATCCATGTATCTGGTATATCTTCTTATTATAGGAGCCCTGCTGTCGCTGTTCTGTTTTTTATATCTCCGGAATTATGCTGCGGCCAGTCAGGTTGAGCAGGGATATGAGGAATTTCCCTTTTACGGCCAGCATTACTATGAATATTATATGCGGTCTGTGATACTGTGGGATTCCCTGAATCACCTGAACTTCAGTGAGTTCTTCCATTATTACGCTACAAGCTACAGCAACAAGATAATCTTGTTGAGGCCCCTGCCTTTTTTTTTGATATTCGGGCCGTCACAATTTGTGTTTGTATACTCAAACTTATTCTTCAATTTCTTTCTGCTGATCATGGTCTATATCTCGATGACAGGGATATTCAGGCCGAAGAAGGCTTTTTTGTTCAGCCTTTTTCTCCTGAGCAATTTTACAGATCTTGCCCTGTTTTTATCACCCTATGTTGATCTTACGATGATGCTGGCCTGTTCCCTGTTTTTCATTTTCATGTATCGTTTCCATCTTAATTACAGGAAGAACATGGCAGGACTGGCCATCAGCATTTTCCTCATCTTTCTCACAAAGAATCTGGCTTATGCGTTTGTGTCTTTTTTCAGCTTTTTCTTTGTAGTATACATGGTTGCAGCCAGGAGAAAAGAATGGTTAGTATATTGCCTGAGGTATACAGCGGCTGCAGCAGTCGGATTTATCCTGTACCTTATGCTGGCCATGACCCCGGATCTTTTCGGGAAAGGAGGCGAGCTTTTTGTCTTTTCCCAGGTTCTAGAGACCTTTTCCAGCCATTTATCCTTTACAGATATCGGTTCTTTCTTCATTCCCAGGCTGATCTGGTTTTTCTATGAGCCCTGGCTTTCTCTGCTGGCGTTTGCCTCGCTTGCATATCTGGTCCTCCGGAAAAAAGAAAGGTACTGGACTTACATGTTTTTGGTGTCTCACTTGTTTTTATTGTTGCTGTTGGTCTGGCTTTTCAGCTACGGGTTCCAGCTAAGGTTCATAACGCCATTGTATTTTTCCTATATGATAATCATCTTCCAAGGAGCTTATTCATTCATAACAGGGATTATCAGGAGCCGGCGGCCTGATCTTTTGGTATCTCTGCTCATCCTCATCCTTTTTTTATCCAACCTGTTTATCCTTTCCAGGGCTGATGGGTTTGACAGGATTACTTTTTCAGACGCCCAGGAGATGACAAGATATGCCAATGAAAAGATATTCTATGGGCTTCCGGCGCATTCTGAGATCCATGTTGCCGGCTCAAGGGAATCCTGCATCTTCTATGACTGGAGCTCTGACCTGCATGGATACAGCAACTTTTTCTCTCTTGAGATTATAGATCCCAGGTTCGGATACAGTATAGTAATAAATGACGGAGATGATTTCGGAAGTGCGGACTATATTTTATATTCAGACTGCCGCGATATATCTTTGCCCGGATTCAGGCTATCGGGAACATATGATGTTTCAGGGATTTCAGGTTCACCAGGCCAGAAGCTCTACCTGTTAGAAAGAATGGAAGAAGACTAGACAATGAAAACCAGACTAAAGATGCTGTTCAGGAAAGAGAAGACAAGATACCTGGTCTTTCTTGTTGTTCTCGGCATCATACTGGCAGCTTTCTATTACGTCTATCTGAAGCATTATACAGCTGTGAGCCTAAGAGAAAAAGGATATGCCGAGTTTCCTATATATGACCAGCATTATTATGAATATTATATGAGGTCAGTTGTCTTATGGGATACTCTAAGGAACTTTCAGATAGACCGATTTTTTCAATT
The DNA here is from genome assembly GCA_016934775.1 of Candidatus Woesearchaeota archaeon. Lineage (GTDB taxonomy): Archaea > Nanobdellota > Nanobdellia > Woesearchaeales > GW2011-AR15 > JAFGSP01. Next base: position 7,611 of record JAFGSP010000203.1, read on the forward strand.
GTATCATTCTATTCAGGAAAACCGAATAAATGCACTCAGAGGATTGCCTTTTTTCTTTTTGTTTGGTCCATCTCAGTTTGTTTTCATTTATTCAAATTTTTTTGTCAACTATTTTCTCCTGCTTCTTGTTTATATTGCTCTGACTAAGATCTATAAGCCTGCCAAAGCTTTTGTTTTCAGTGTTTTTTTGATAAGTAATTTTATCCCAATTGCTTTATTTGTTTCACCATATACAGATTTGAGTTTTATGTTGGTATGTTCTTTATTTTTCATCTCTTTATTTATGTTTGAAAAAGATTATAGAAAGAATAATTTCCTTTTGGGACTCAGTATTTTTTTAGCATTTTTCGTCAGACTGTCAGCTTATGTAATAATCCCTTTTTTCAGCTTTGCGATGATATTCTATTTTGTTGTTGCAAAAAAGGACTGGCGTGACTATTGTATTAGATATTCTATAATCTTTTTATTAGGAATATCTTTGTATTCTCTACTGGCCTTTGGAAACAATATCCAGTATATGGTCAGAGAATTTTCTTTTTTCTTTTTTTCATCATATGAGATAAAACTATTTTTTTCAAGCATAGGCGATATGACTACGATGTTCTTTCTGTTCTATAGAGCAATAACTAGATTATTTTTTATCTTTGCAGAAAAAGTTCTTGTTATCTTAGTATACCTTTCTTTGGTATATTATCTTCTTAAAAAGAAGGATAGTTTCTGGATCTTTCTTTTTTTTCAGTCCCAGATAATAATCTGGCTATTTTTAGGGTTGTCTTTTCCAAACGGACTGCAATACAGATACATGGTTCCAGTGCACTTTACTTTTCTGATTATTATTTTTGAATCTGCCATTATCTTTCTAAAACAGTTTACATCCAGTTATACTAAAATTATTTTCTTATTAGTATTTTCTTTGTTTACATTTAACCTTATTATACTATTTCAGGCAGGGGACGATGATTTTGCTAAATTAACACCAATCCATGTAGCAAAAATAACAGAATATGTTAATTCGAACATATTTCTTGAATTACCAGTTGGCTCGAGAATTTTTGTTTCAAGCTCCAGTAATTGCAATTATTATGATTATTGTGGTTTGTTTGACGAAGCTAGTGAGAGGGGGTATTTGGCAGAGATAGACTCAAGATTTAGATATATTATGGTTAATAATCCTGAAGAAAGTGATTATATCTTATATTCAGATTGCAGTATGATTTCAGATAAATATTCCGAACTGATGTCAGTTCATGATGTCTCTTCCCTTACAGACTATCATGTTTCAAAACTTTATCTTGCCAGAACTTAGATGAAGATAAGATAACCTTCGACGGCTCATCTGATGAGCATGATACCTTTCATAAAAAATATAAATGTGTGTTGGTGGATGGAAATATTTAGGTTCAAATAAAAAAAGTGTCAGAGTTCAAAATGCATTTCCTTAAGGGCTTCTTCCAAAACCATTTGTATAGAAGAATGACTAGAGCAATTAAGAAAGACCAATATCGGTTTCTTATTTTGTTGCTCGTTTTCGGCATCATACTGGCAGCTTTCTATTACGTCTATCTGAAGCATTATACAGCTACCAGCATCAAAGAAAATGGCTATCCTCAATTTCCGCTATATGGTCAGCATTTCTTTGAATATTATATGAGATCAGTAGTCCTTTGGGATTCTATTATGAACCTTAGATTAAGTGATTTTTATTATTATTACAATACAAGCTATACTGATAAAATTTCCCTAATTAGGTCTCTGCCTTTCTTCTTTGTTTTTGGTCCTTCACAATTCGTCTTCATATATTCAAATTTTTTCTTTAATTATTTTATATTGGTAATGATCTATCTGTCAACGACAAGGATATTTAAGCCAAAAGAATCATTTACACTTAGTCTCTTCCTTGTCAGCAATTATGCGTGCATGATCTTGCTTTTATCCCCCTATATGGACCTGACTTTTATGCTGGCATGCGCCCTTTTCTACATTGAGCTTTTCCTTTTTCAGAAAAACCATAAAAAGGCAAATCTCGGATTGATGTTAAGTGTTTTTTTCTTGTTTCTGATAAAGAATACAGCATACGTAGTTGTCCCTTTTTTCAGCATTGCGATGATGGCCTATTTCATCACAACAAAAAAGCAGAGCGGAGCATATTGTTTGAAGTATGCGACCCTGGTTGGCGTAGGGGTGGTCTTATATTGGCTATTGGCTCTGAAATTTACTGTTCCAGATATTATCTCCAGTGACCTGAGTTTATTTAAAAATTTAGGCATAGGCAACGCATTTACTCCGGCAGATTTTTTCATGAATCTGAAGATTATCCTGTCCAACTTGTTTCTGGAGAAGGCTGTTGTATTTCTGCTATATCTTTCAATGGCCTATCTTCTGTTTAGGGAAAAAGACAGTTTCTGGGTGTTTTTGTTTTTTATAGCATGTATATATCTTATGATGAGTACACTGACTTTCTTCAAATTTGGGTTCCAGCTGAGATATCTTCTTCCGCTGTACTTTATTTTTGCGGTGATAATATTCAAGGCGTTGTCTCTTTTTTTAAGAGACTGGCTGAAGCATGATTCAATAGTACTTCTGGCCTTTGTATTATTAATGTTATCTCTTAGCATGTACTCTTTGGTAAGATCTACAGACCAGGACTTTGAAAAACTCACTTATATAACTACAGCAAGAATCACTGAATTCATCAATTCAAATATCCTTTTCAACCTTTCTCCTAAATCAAGGATCAGGATATATGAACAGACACATCACACTTTATACTATGACTGGACTACTCTTATTGAAGAATATCCAGGATTCTTCACCCTGGCTGAAATAGATGAAAGATTCAGGTATGATCTTAGAGCAGGAGAAGATGATGATTTCAGTGATGTTGATTATATCCTGCATGATCAGACTTATAATCTGCAGCCGGAAGGATTCAGATTGAAGGGAGTCTATGATGTCTCTAAGTTCGGACATCAGAAGGCAGACCTCCTTTTTTTATGGGAAAAAGATCCATAGATTCATGAGCGCTTTCCTGAAAACGCCCTGTTTGTTTCTTTTCTGCTCTTCAGGACCAGAGGAAAATTAGCCAGGATGTTGGATATTGCTTTAATGCAGACAAAGGGAGCAGTGAACAAGGGGATGCTTCTAAAGATCCTTGGCCTTTTTTTCGAGAACAATAAGCTTAACCTCTTATCTTTCCTGTCATATCCATACCAGTTGAACCAGGCAAAATTAAGCATCCCGAATGCAGCTGCCTTGAAAAGAGCAGTGATTGTGAACGGGTTGTATAATTTTGATCTTCCGGCATACCTGCCGAGCTTCAGCATCCCGTATAGGGTATTTCTGAACTCGAGATAATATCTCTTTTCGTAATATCCATCAGTCCTCTTATCCGCGTGGATGACTCTGGCATCAGGCGCATATTTAGATTCCAGTCCTGAAAGGCGGCACCTCATGAAAAAATCATAATCTTCAAGATAGGTCTCGTAGAACTCATCAAAAAGCCCCGCTACTTTTTCCAGGGATGTCTTCTTTGCCATGAAGCAGCCGCTTATATGTATAAACCTCTTCTCGAAATCAAATACAGGGTAGAAAACATAGCCGTTCTCAAAACTTATCTTCGGGAAGACAATGTCTGTGTCTTTCTTGAGGTGGTGCATCAGCGAAGAGATAGTCGATCTGTTGAACCAGGCATCGCCGTCTATGAAAATTAGGATATCTCCTTTTGATTTTCCTATTCCTGTGTTTCTGGCAGCAGACGCCCCTCTGTTCCGGTCCAGGACAAAGGTCTTTACAGTCGGGAATTTCCTGTTCACTTTCATGACTGAATCATCTGTTGAGTCATTATCGATCATCAGGATCTCGTACTCATACCTGTTGATATTATTTGAAGAATAGATGCTCTCTATTGTTTTCAGGATTGTCTCTGATCCGTTATAGTTTGGTATGATAATGCTGAGTCTCATTTCAACTGTCTATTGTTTCTGAATAATGGAAGTATTCATAAATATTTTCTCCAAATATTCTGTTTGCTTCTTCATTGTAATGATTCTCACCTGCATCAGCATCCACTCTCAGTTCACGGTCTGATTTGTTTCTTGTTTTTTCTATATATCTCTCATAGAATCCAGGGATTGCTGAGATGTTGCTCTCCAGGAACGCCTGGTTAAGTCTTTCATTGAACAAAGTATTATGTTTGTCATCTGCCAAGTTGTTTATTGGGATATAAAACCCAATCATCCGGATCTTATTTTTTTTTGCGAGAATTCCCATGTCCCCTAGTATGTTTTTGAAGCATAGCCATCGTTCATCATTATTTTCAATCATCTTATAATAATATTCATCAATCTCTTCCGGGCTAAATTTCCTGAATCTCAAAAGGATGTTCTTGAGCCTTCTTTGTGTGAATGAGAAAAATGAAGTTTTTTTCGTATCAAATAAGACTTCACAATAACTCATGTCGAGATTGGTTGGCCTGAATTCGGTATCATCTATGAAAACCCCATAGATAATGATATCCGGATTGTACTTCAAGACCTTGTAATTTAATATCCAATAGATATCAAGCGCATTTGTTCCTGGAACACCGAAATTCATTACTTC
>JAFGSP010000204.1 GCA_016934775.1 Candidatus Woesearchaeota archaeon
ATCCAGATTTCTTTCATTTTCTGGATTCCAAAATAAAGGAATAACAAAAAATTATCTAGTGTTGTGTTTGAGCGGCGCACTTGTATATCTGGTTGTGTTCGACCTGAAGCTCGGCAGAATTTACAGGACTCTGTTCATGGCTTGGGGCATTCTTATCTATCTTGGTTTCATATTGTTTTTCTGGATCAAAAAAGAAAAAAAATACTTGTCTTTCCTGGTTCTTGCTGTCCTGATATTCAGTGCGGGTTTATATGTCAAATCAGAAGAATATGTGTTGTTTTGTAAAAACTCAGACCAAATGTCTGAGTATATAAAAACAAACACTGATACGGATTCTCTTTTCCTTGTGCCCCCATTGGATCTGGTCAGTTTTAAGACATGCACTGACAGGGCTGTTGTCGTTGATCTGACGCCTGTCTTCACTGATAAGGCTGCTGTTGAATGGAACTACAGATTAAGAGAAATAACTCAAATAGGTTCCTTGGATAAGCCTTATGACCAGCTTAATCTTGATGAAAAATATCATAACCTTACAGAGGCACAAGTGAAAACACTTCAAGAAAAATATGGTTTTGAATATTTCATAACAATGAAAGAACTTGAAAAAGAAAACTACACTTTTGACATAGTCTATGATGATGAAAGATATGTGGTTTATTCAGTAACCTGAGTTATTGAAAAAATATTATAAATAACTACTGGTTCTCTGACTTCATGGCAAACATAATACCAATGGCAGGTCTGGGAAGCAGGTTCTCCAAAGAAGGATATCTCCTGCCAAAACCTCTACTACCTGTCTCTGGAAAGCCTATGATTATTAAGGTGATTGAATCACTTCCTGACTCTGATAAATGGATTTTTATTGTAAGAAAAGAGCACATAGATGAATATAAGATTGACAGATTATTGAAGAGCAAGATCCCTGGAGCCATTGTTGTCCCTGTAGAAAAGACAACTGAAGGCCAGGCATCAACCTGTATGCTGGCTATGTCTCATCTGGACCCTGAAGAGCCTATGTTCATCGCTGCCTGTGACAATAGTTTCCTGTATGATAAAGAAAAATACACTGCTCTAGTCAATGATGAACAGATTGATGCAATACTGTGGACATTCACAAAGAACAAGTTATTGGAGGAAAAACCTGAATCCTGGGGCTGGGTAAAGCTTGAAGAAGACAATAAAACAATCAAAGACATGTCTGTAAAAGTTCCTGTCTCTGATACTCCGTTTAATGATCATGCTGTTGTTGCAACTTTCTATTTCAGGAAAGCAAAAGAGTTCAAAGAGGCCTATGATCTGATGGTAAAGGAGAATTATAGGATAAACAATGAATTCTATGTGGATTCCATGCCTTTGTTCTATAAGAAACTAAGTAGAAAAAGCGTAATCTTTGATGTTGATATTTATGTTGGCTGGGGAAAGCCATGTGACTTGTATGATTACCAAGAGAAAGAATACAGATATGAAAATAGCCTTGATCTGCCTGATAAATGGAAAAGGTTTTTTGAGAAAGAAAAATGATTGATATATTCATACTAAAAATATTATTGTCTTTCGTAGTAGGAGTTATCTGGATTACTACAGTTACATTTATTGCTGAAAAACTTGGCACAAGGCTTGGTGGCGCAATAGCTGGAATCCCCGCAACCATGGTTGTTTCTCTTTTCTTCATAGGCTGGACTCAAACTCCAAAAATAGCTTCTGAATCAACAATACTAATACCCTTCATTGTAGGGATAAATGCACTGTTTGTGGTTTCTTATGTCCTTCTTTCAAGATACAATCTTGCTATCTCTCTCTTTGCCTCGCTCTGTGGATGGTTTATTCTGACTTATATATTATTGAACCTAAATATAACCTATCTGAGTTCAGTTATCGGCTTCATCTGCACTGTAGGTATATCCTATATCATACTTGAAAAAAAACTGAAAATCCGCTCTCAAGGCAAAAAAAGTGTTAGAAAATCAATAAAACAGGTTTTCTTAAGAGGAATAATATCCGGAAGCGTCATTTCTTTTGCAGTATTTATGGCTAAGATTTCAGGTCCTGCTGTTGGCGGTGTGTTTGCATCTTTTCCGGCAATGACTGTTGCATTAATCCTGATTTCCCATATCAATCATGGTGCAAAATACACATCAGCCTTGTTGAAAAACTTCATTATTAGCGGGACTATAAATGTCTTGTTATTTGTAAGTGTAATAAGATACTCTTACCTGTTTTTTGGACTAATGACTGGGACTTTAATCTCTTTTTTAATATCTTTAATCTCTGCATTTATATTATATAACTTAATCAACAAAAGAATGGTGTGAAATGGAATTATCTGTCATTGTACCTTGTTACAACGAAGAAAAGAACATCCCCTTAATAGTAGAGAGATTCAAGAAGATACTTCCAAAAAAAATCAAAGCCGAGCTTGTTCTTGTAGATAATGGTTCAGTTGACAACTCAAACAAAGTAATCAAAGGACATATGAAAAAATACTCTTTTGTAAAGATGGCTCATGTAAAAAAAAATATTGGTTATGGCTTTGGCATATATACAGGACTTAAGGCTGCTAAAGGCGATTTCCTGTGCTGGACCCATGCTGATATGCAGACTGATTTAGGAGATACTATCAAGGCATTCAACATAATAAAAAAACAGAAACTCCCTGAAAAATGTTTTGTGAAGGGAAACCGGAAAGGTAGGCCTTTGTTTGATAATTTCTTTACTCTTGGGATGAGTATTTTTGAGACTATTGTATTAGGGAAAGCCTTATATGACATAAACGCACAGCCTAATTTATTTCACAGGAGCTTTTTTGAGAAACTGGATAATCCTCCGAATGATTTCAGCTTTGACCTATACTTCTATTATATGGCTAAGAAGCTGAAGTACAGAATATTAAGATTTCCTGTTGATTTCAAGAGCAGGATCCATGGAAAAAGCAATTGGAACACCAGCATTAAAGGAAAACATAAATTCATAAAAAGAACTATTGATTTCACATTCAAATTGAGACAGAGGCTCTGAAAATGCAGATAATCATACACAGGATAAACACAATCGAAGAACTGAAAAAAATTCCAAAAGACTGTGGTGTTGAAATAGATGTAAGAGCATATGGGGATAAATTAATCCTGAACCATGAGCCGCATGCGGATGGTGAAGATTTAAGAGCCTATCTAACCTATTATGATCATGCATTTATCATCTTCAACATAAAAGAGGACGGAATTGAGGAAGAAGTCATAAACTTAGCAAAAGAGCATAAAATTGAGAATTTTTTCTTGCTTGATGTTGAATATCCCTTTATCTACAAATCTACACAAAAGACAGGATTCAGAAAGCTAGCCATAAGATATTCAGAAGTAGAGCCAATAGAGTTTGCACTTAGCCACAAAGGAAAAGCAGATTGGGTATGGGTGGACACCAACACATTTCTACCTTTGGACAAGAAATCTTATTCGGATCTAAAAGATGCAGGATTCAAATTATGCCTTGTATGCCCTGAAAGATGGGGGAGACCTGAAGATATTCCCAAGTACAAGAGATTTATGGCTGAGAATAATCTTGAGTTAGATGCTGTCATGACTTCAATGAACTATGCTAATGAATGGAAAACAAAGCCAATTTAGCATAATATTTATAAAGACCTAACTAATTCTAAGCACCAGGACGGCCATAGTAGCGGGGTTCCACCTGTTCCCATTCCGAACACAGAATAAGCAACTTAAGGGTTGTTTATGTGCAAAAGTTAAAACCGCTGACGTTTCTGTCTGTACTGTACTTCTGTACGGGAAAACAGATTCGCTGTCCACTTTTTATTTTTGGGAGCAGATTTCTTTTTTTAACAACATTAATAAATTATTGAAAAATTAGAGTCTTCTATGTGGGGAAGCATCAGAAGGCTGCTATCAATAAAAGCGATTTTACATCTTAGATATGTTCCTAAAATAATCTTTAAGATAAAGAACTGGAAAGCATTCTTATGGACTTATCTGAGATTAGGAAGCTATACTGGGATTTTTCGTTTTAGAGACGGGACAAAGATAAAAACATCTGATCCTATTGACACTTCAACTATCTCTGTGATATTCATAAGGGAAGATTACGGTAAAGTAAAAAACAATTCGGTTGTTATTGATATTGGAGCAAACATTGGTGTATACTCCGTATATGCGTGCATGACCTCAAAAAACACAAAAGTCTATGCTTATGAGCCTATGCCTGACTCATTTAGTCTTTTGTCTGAGAACCTAAGGCTGAATAAACTCGAAAAAAGCGTTGAGGCATTTAAGCTGGGAATAGCCGGAAAAAAGACAATAAGAAGGCTCTTCATAGCTGGAAAATCTCCTTTCCACTCTTTGTTTCCTGAGAAAAAAGGCCAGAAATCAATTGATATCTCCTGCATCACACTCAAAGATGTGTTTGAGAAGAACAACATAAAAAAGTGCGATATATTGAAGATAGATGTTGAATGCGCAGAATACGAAATATTATTCAATACCCCAGACAAATACTTTCAGAGGACATCAAAAGTTCTTATTGAATATCAAAACCTAGACAAAAACAGAAACCTGGAAAGATTAAAAGAATTCTTTGAAAAAAAAGGATATAAGATTACAAAGTTAAGGAAAGACTCTAAAAAATACGGGATTGTTTGGTTTGAGAGACAAAGTTGAAGAACATTTATATATAAGTTGTAACCTACTAACCTGCTATGTCTTATCTGGCTGAATCCAAATACGAAAATTCTTGGCTAGATACTTCACGATTCTATTTTTATTTCTTTGGCTAGGCCCGGGTTTAGTTGCTAAATCTCAAGGCCTCTGACACCCGCTTGTCAGAGTTCTAAGGGCCCGGGCGCAGTTTCTTGAGATTTAGTAAACACGATTATGAAAGGTGAGAAAGATGGAAGAACAAATTATTGTAGTCGGTCAATGTGCGATTGATGGTGTAAGCCATCCGATGAACGTAAGAGAAGCAGAAATAAGAACGGATGCAATTGGAAAATTCATTGCTAATGTAAATAAAATTATTGTACCCTATGGCACTAAATCAAGAGAAAGGGGAGGATCATATAAACCAAGAACCTCATACAAAAACGGAAATGGAGAAAAAGTCTTTGATGGTTTAGAAAGACAAGGATTAGAAATTCATCGCAGAGTTGCTGAAAAATATGGGTTAATCCCTGTTTCAGAAATCATGGATTATAGTGATGTTGATTATTTTCTTGATGTTCCAGATATGAACCTTCAAATTGGTGCGAGGAATGCACAGAACTTTGGCCTTTTGTATAAGCTTGGAGCAAGGCTTAGAGGAGAAGAGGAAGGTCATCCTGAAGTATTATCCAATGATGTAATTGCAAAGTCTAATACACAAGGACATAATAAAAAGGAAGCTATCGGTGCATTAGACAGATTAAGCGGAATTGAAGGAAACTTGTTCTACTGTTTAAGAGGACAATGCAAACCAAATTCGGTCAGTGGTATTGATAGAATAATTAATAAATGGTCTATGGCTGCAAAATATTTATTTGATGAACACCAACATCCTGACTATAGAAATTTAAATCAATTTGGAATAATATATGAAACTGCTAAGGATCTTGAAAATATTGCAAAAATCATGTTTGATCCAAGCCATATGATTGGAGGAAAAACAGATCAAACAAGAAGAGATATAGGTTTATATGCAATCGAAGCAGGTAAATTGGGATATCATCTCATGCTTGAAATCAATATTGATGCTAACTGCACTCAATGTGATGCTGATCAGGCATTGCCGCCCACATTAAATGGAATTGACTGGGGAAGAACTCAGTATGGAGAAGAACCAAAGATCAAGCCATATTCCTTTGTGGATATAATCAGTGAGATTATAAGGCATAAAGTAGAAACTGGCGTAGTTGAGGTTTCTCAAGAAAGACTAAAGAAGGATCTTTATAAACTACAACAGCTTCAATATCCTACTCCAGACTATACTGCAAGGTAAAAATATTTATTGCAGTAGAATATCTCAGAGGTAGGTGATAATATGGACATTCATGAAAGATTCCAACTGATAAAAGAAGTAGGAGAAGAACTAGTAACAAAAGAAGAGCTTATGGACCTGCTCACAAAAAAGAAGAAATTCATCGCTTATGACGGGTTTGAGCCTTCCGGAAGGATACATATTGCCCAGGGAATACTCAGGGCTATTAATGTCAACAAGATGACAAAAGCCGGCGCTAAATTCAAGATGTGGGTCGCTGACTGGCATGGTTGGGCAAACAACAAGATGGGCGGAGACCTCGAAAGGATCCAGACAGTCGGCAAGTATTTCATAGAGGTCTGGAAAGCATCCGGCATGGACCTTGAAAACGTGGAGTTTGTATGGGCATCTGAAGCAATGGGTAAGAAAGATTACTGGAAGATAGTCATGCAGGTAGCCAGGAACAGCACTCTGAATAGGGTTTTAAGGACAACCCAGATAATGGGAAGATCTGAGAAAGATATCCTGCAGGCATCCCAGATATTATATCCCTGCATGCAGGTTGCCGATATTTTCTACCTAAAGGCAGATGTCTGCCAACTCGGTATGGATCAGAGAAAAGTGAATGTTCTTGCTAGAGAGATTGGAGAGAAGATAGGGTTCTGGAAACCAATAATAGTGAGCCATCATATGCTGATGGGACTGCAGCAGCCGGTTTCTGAAGAGAAAGATGCTGTTGAACGTGCTATTGACATGAAGATGTCCAAGTCAAAGCCGGACACTGCGATATTCATGACAGACAGCGAAGATGATGTGTTCAGGAAGATGCAGAAAGCATGGTGCCCTGAAAAACAAATAAAAGAAAACCCTGTGATGGAATACTGCAAGCATATTGTCTTTGAGAAATATGACAAGTTTGAGATAAAGAGGCCTGAAAAGTTCGGCGGCAATCTGACTATAAAGAGCTATGAAGAGCTTGAGAAGCTCTATGCTGATGGAAAAATCCATCCCTTAGATCTGAAAAAAACAGTGGCTTTCTACATAAATGAGCTTCTCATACCTGTGAGGAAGCATTTTGAGAAAGATAAGGAAGCAAAAAGGCTGAAAGAGCTTGTGGAGAGTTATGAAGTTACCAGATAATCACTGAACGCCCCTGAAATAGTGTCCTGTAGTATACCCTTTTCTTATTTTTTTGTCATCAAAGTCTTTTCCCTCAAGGATTTTCCTGTATATCCTGACATACTTTGCGCTGTCTTTGCAATCTATGTAAAAATTATTAATTCCGGCTTTAGTCAATCTATTTACTTGAGTGAACAACCCAAGTTGTTTTGAATTCAATATCTGAATATGTTTTGGATATTTCCTGATCTTAAAGTGGTTGTTCCTTTCGTCTATTATTTCATCTGCCTTTATCATGTTCTTTGTAGTCATCAAAACTATGTCGCCATGGACCAAACAGATGAATTTTTTGTTTTTGAATTCTGACAGCTCTTCAAGATTGAGTTCCGGTGAAATAATAGGAAGGCTGTTATAATAGTCCAGATCAATGTCGTTGAATA
>JAFGSP010000016.1 GCA_016934775.1 Candidatus Woesearchaeota archaeon
AAGACAATCCCAGATAAAGGCTATTACTTCAATCTTGAAGTGATCATGAAGAACCATCTTAGGAATATGACTCCCTCTACTCCTCCTATATCACAGATTTATGCCCTCAATAGACAGCTCAAAAAAATATTTGAGGAAGGCCCTGAAAAAAGGTTTAGGAGGCATGAAGAGATGGCTCATTATGTAAGGGATTGGGTAAAAATGAAGTTTGAACTGTTCCCTGAGCCTGGCTATGAATCAGTGACATTGACCTGTGCCAGGAATACAGAAGAGATCAGCATCGCTTCTTTGAATGAGAGGCTGCAGGCCTGCGGCTATACAATCTCAAATGGCTACGGCGCATTGAAAGAAAAGACTTTCAGGATTGCCCATATGGGAGACCATACAATGACAGAGCTGAAGGAACTGCTATCAATCATTGAAAAAGAGATGAGGGAAGAAAAATGAGAATCCTTGTTGCTGATCCTGTGGATGCAAACACAGTAAAGGCCCTGGAGGATGAAGAGTTTCTGGTAGATGTGAAGATGGCTATGGGAAAAGAAGAATTTTTCTCTTCTATAAATGAATATGATGCGCTGATTGTGAGAGGGAAGACAAAAGTCACAGCGGAATTATTAGGGAGAGCAGATAACCTGAAATTAGTTGTCAGGGCAGGCGCAGGTGTGGATAACATAGATCTGGATGCAGCTTCAAAAAAAGGGATATATGTGATGAACTGCCCTGCCGGTAATACTGTCGCAGTCGCTGAGCATACACTGGCGCTGATGCTTTCATTGGCAAGACGCATACCTGATGCAAATGCTTCCCTCAAGGCAGGGCAGTGGGAAAAGAAAAAATTCCTGGGCAACGAGCTCAATAGCAAGACCCTTGGAATTATTGGCCTGGGAAAAATTGGGTCAAGAGTGGCTGCTATTGCCAACTCTTTCGGGATGGAGATACTTGCATTTGACCCTTATGTCAACAAAGAGACTGCAGAAAAACTCGGAATAAGTCTGGTAGACAAACAGGGACTTATCCGGCAGGCTGATTATATCTCGATCCATACAGCACTCACACCTGAGACAAGGGATTTCATCACAGCAAAAGAGATGGCAGAGATGAAAGACGGTGTCTGCATAATCAACTGCGCCAGGGGAGGGATAATAAATGAAGATGACTTGTGCAAAGCCCTTGAGTCAGGAAAAATCAGAGGGGCAGCTCTTGATGTCTTTGAGAATGAGCCTTCTGTGAACAAGAACTTGTTGTCAATGCCGAATGTCATTGTGACACCTCATGTCGGCGGAAACACAGAAGAGGCCCAGGCAGGGCTGGGGAAGATGGCCGCCAGCCAGATAATAAATGCTATAAAGCATGATAAATATGAGAATGTAGTGAATCTGCCTTTCAAATATGGTGAGATTGATAATGAAGGATATGTTTTCCTCAAGCTGGCTGAAAGAATAGGAAGGCTGCATTATCTTATGCATGGGGGACAGGTCCACGGGTTCAGGATCATCTCACGCGGAAAGATTTCCGGATATTCAAGAAAGATTGCAGCATCTGTGCTAAAGGGTTTTTTTGAGAGCTTTCTCTCGTCAAAAGTCAATGATATAAATGCATTTATCATTGCACAGGAAAGAGGTGTCAGGGTGACTGAGGAGACAGAGGATGTCGCAAATAGTTTTGTCAATCTGCTGCATGTAGAAGCCCTGTATCAAAAAGGTGGCAAAGAGTCTCCAAAATGCATAGCCGGCACTATATTCGGCCAGAAATACCTCAGGATAGTGAGGATAGGTGATTACATGCTTGATTTCTATCCGGACGGAAGGATAATCGTGATGGAGAACAAAGATGTTCCCGGCGTGATAGGAAAAGTAGCTACCCTGCTAGGACAGAAAAAAATAAATATAGCTGAATGGAGACAGGGTAAGAACACTAAGGAAGAAGGTCTGGCGATGGGCATAATAAACATTGAATCTGACCTTCCTGATGAGCTTTTCGGGAAGATAAAGGATATGACGGAAATCCTGAATGTGAATTATTTTGATCTGAGATGAATTGAAATAAAAATGATACAGGAAATTGAGGAGATGCAGGGATTCAGGTTTTATCTGCTCCAGAGCAAGGAATTTGCTGCCCTGATAGATGAGTTCGACAGGTCTGTTTTTGACATCATTGTCAAAGTCGGGAAATACATCAAGAGCAGACAGGGAGACGATATTGAGATAGAGCAGAAAGAAAAGAAAGATTTTGTCTCAGAAGTTGATAAGATAAGCGGAAAGGCTATCACAGATGCTCTCAGGAGGCTGAAGCCTGGCCTTCACATAGTTGAAGAAGAGCAGGGAGTGATAGAAGGCAGAGGAATGAGAGCTTATGTCGATCCTCTTGACGGCACAACTAACTTCATCTACGGCCTGAGTGATTATGGGGTTTCTATTGCACTAGCAGGCGAGTTGATTGAGAGAGCTTACATATATCTTCCTGCTTATAATGAGTTGTTTTTTGCAAAGCTTGATGCAGGAGCTTTTTTGATAAGCACGATCAATTATGCTGTAAGGGAGCTCAGGGTTAAAGAGGCTGATAAGATTGATGACTGCCTTGCTTTCCTGAGCAGGAGCCAGATTATTGATGAGGCACTCGGGAAGATTTTTGATAAGCTTTCCAGCAGCCTGAGGAAGCACTCAGTAGCGACTGCAAGGTGCTATGGAACAGGAGTTGTGGGTGCGTGCAGGGCAGCGCAATCCGGCAAGGCTGTTTTTTTACAGCCCAAGTCAGAGGATGTCCAGTGCGCAATCATACTTTTAATGCAGGAAGCCGGACTGAAAGTCTGTGATTTTGACGGCAATCCAGCAGCGCCTGAGTCGAAGAACCTCGTGGCGTGTTCTGAACAATTGTATAAAGAAGTAAGAAAGAAAATATTGGGAAAGGGTGGATGATATAATATGGTAAAGATTATCGGAGTCAATGGAATAATCCCTACAAAAGAGCACATGGCAGAAATGGCAACTCCTCCGTATGATGTTATTCCGGAAGGCAGCCCTCTTGAGAGAGTTCTTGCAGCAAGACCACATAATCTATATCATGTCATTCTTGGACATAACCCAAAGGAAAAATTAGAAGAAATGAAATCTCTTGGGCTGTTGAAGCATATTGAGAATTCAATTTATATAGTTGAGGAAACATGGAGTACAGGGAGAAGAATAGGCATTATTGCAGCTGCCAAAATTGCCGGAGACAAAGACCCGCTTTGTGACAGGACACTGCTGCATGAACAAGTTATGGAGAGTAAAGTCAGGAGACGAGTTGAACTCAGACAAACTATAGGATATAGTTTCGGGAACATATTGACTATGACACCTGCAGATATAAATCAGATACTTGAACAAAGTATAGAAGAATCAGAACCTGAATATGAGTTTATATTCGACCTAAGAGGAACATCAGATATGGATATGATTCAATATAGGATATTTGAGATTCATGATTCAAGTGATGTTGCTGCTGCACTAGGAAAAAGACTGGCTGAGTCTCCATTGTATGTGGCAGATGGCCATCACAGGTATACTGCAGCTCTATTGAGCGGCCAGACACATTATCTAACACATATAGTTGAAAAAAATAACGTTGTAATTCTTCCTTATAATAGATTAGTCAATGGCTCATTAACATTTGCAGAAGTAATGCCAAAGTTACAACAATTCAATCTTCGTGAAACAAACAGTTTTGGAACGCCAGAACAGGATAATCAGATTTGTATTTATTCAGGTGGTCGAGCTTATTTATTGGATCTTCCCCTGGGTGAAGATATCTTATCCTCATTAGGATGCAGCCAGATCAAAGAGCATATTTATCCATTGATATTCCCTGAAGGAGAACCAGATTTAAGTAAAAAGAAGAGTTTCAGTTTTTTTCCAGGAAACCGAAGAGGACTTTTTGAAATGATTTCAAGAGTGGATATTGGAGAATATAATATGGCTATTGCACTGAGAGCAGTCACACCATGGCAAGTTATTAAGATTGCTGATTTGAATTACAACAATGGTAAAGTGGACCATCCTATGCCAGCTAAAGCCACTTGTTATGATCCAAAATCCTTAACAGGTCCTGCCCTTAATAATTTTGGGAACCAGTTTCCTTAAACCTTCTCCCAACCTCTTCCCAGTTAACAACATTCCAGAACGCATCCACATAGTCTGGCCTTTTGTTCTGGTATTTCAGATAATAGGCATGTTCCCACACATCTATGCACAAAATAGGCGTCTTGTTCTGCGACAACGGGCTGTCCTGATTTGAAGTAGTCATTATCTCCAGCTGTCCATTATTTATTACAAGCCATGCCCAGCCGCTGCCAAATTGTGTCTTAGCTGCATTCGAGAATTTTTCTTTGAACTCCTGAAATGATCCGAATGATTTTTCAATAGCTGTTTTTAGCTCTCCTGAAGGCTCTCCGCCTTTTCCTGGAGCCATGACTGTCCAGAACATCTTGTGGTTGACATAGCCGCCGCCATTGTTCCTGACAGCTGTTCTTATTTCTTCAGGGACATTATCAAGATGCCTCAGTATGTCTTCAGCCTGTGCATTGTCAAATTGGGATTTGCCTTCAATAGCAGCATTGAACTTATCAGTGTAGCCATTGTGATGCTTGCTGTGGTGTACTTCCATTGTCTTCGCATCTATATGCGGCTCAAGCGCGTTGTACTCGTAAGGTAATTTAGGTAATTCGAATTTCATAGTCAGTCACCCCTTAAGTTTATAATATAACATAGCCTATTATTCTTTTTAAATATATGGTTTAAGTGAAAAACAAGCTCAGAAATAATCACTCAAAAGGCCTGCACTTTTCACAGGGCAGATAGCCGTTGCTCTCAGCATATCTTCTTGAGCCGATTATTGAGATATCCTCTTCAGGAACATTGTCCAATTCAGGACATCCGGAAAGATGGAGTTTATTTTCATAAAGAAAGTATGACTTGACTTCAATATTCTTTTTTTCTTCTGCAGATTCTTCTGCAGTTTCCTCAAGTTTTACCTCAGGTTCTTCTTTTGGCTCTTCTGGTTTTTTTTCTTGCCCACTTTGCTCTTCATGTGCCCATCCATCATTTTCATCTTCATCTTCTTGTTTCTCTTCTTCAAGTCTCATCTTATGAGCCAGTAACACAACTAATAGCCCGGACAATATCGTTAGCAGATTCAATATCTTAAAAGCAGGAACCCAAAATTCAATCACAACGAAATTAAGCACAAAGATATTGACTTCTGTCTGCATTATGAAAGTGAGCCAACCCCCAATCTTCCAGTAAGGCTCCAGAGCAAGAACGATGAAGAGCAGTATGTTGATTGAGAGCAGCCAGTAGCATAATGTAGGAACAGCAACAAACAACATGGCTAATGATAGAGCTAGTTCAAGAAAAATCAGAAATAACATCACCCCAGTCCTTTTCATAGCATCTGGGCAAATACAGAATAAATTTAAAGATTACGGCTGCGGAATATCTGGCGGAGAATTCGAATCAGGAATATAAGGAGCATTGTTACTTCCTGTGTCTTTATTTATGTCAACATCTATCTCAGCGACTTTCTCTTCTTCTGGGATTGCTCCGGCAGCATAGTTTTGGTTATGCACATAATTTGTGAAGACCATGTAAATCATGAATATTATGAACAGAACAACAAGAATCTCATGGAAGAATATCTCGAATTGTTTCCTGTCCCTTATGTATACTCTCTTTTTCTTCACATAAGGCTTTCTCGGGAATCCTTCAGCTATATACCTTCTCGTGAGCTCTTTATCTCTCATGTGCTTATCTGAGCTTTAAGTGTTTAAATATTTTTGGTATTCGTTCTTATGCAGTATGGTTAATTACAATCTTAAATACAATAAATCCTCGTCGGGCAAATAAATCTAAAGGAGACAATTTCTTTAGTTTTGGAGGGGGCGAGATGTAGTAAATACAAATATTTAAATATTGCAATGTAATCTAATAGATTACAATGGATGCTATAACTGTGAGATTTCAGGATAATGTGCTTAAAAGAATAGATGAGTCAATAGCTGAACATAACTTCAATTCTCGAACAGAATTCATTAGAGAAGCTGTTCGAGATAAATTAGCAACGCTAAGCAAAGAAGATTTAATTAACGAATTTCTCAAATTTAGAGGAAAAGCAAAAAAGTCAACTACTTATGAGGATAATCTCAAAACAAAAGAGATTGTTGGAAAAGAACTAATGGAAGAACTAGAGAAGCAATTTAGTTAATATCTTCAGGTTTAACAGCTTGTATTACATCTTTTAAATCTTCTAAGAAGTGTTTATCTTGTGAAACCATTGTTGCATTATGATTTCTTGCCTGAACAGCATTCAAGCAATCAACAAAAGGAAGATTTCTTTTTTGTGATAATTCTTTAGCT
>JAFGSP010000017.1 GCA_016934775.1 Candidatus Woesearchaeota archaeon
GATATGGAAAGGTATTCTATCAACCCGAACAATGAAGTCATCAATAGCCTTGTCTCTTACTATAATTCAGGCCAATTAAATTCGATCTATGGAAATGCTTCTTCAGGAAAAACTACCTGCTGCCTTTTGGCAGCTATCGAAGCTGTCAAATCAGGAAAAGTTGTCTTTGTCGACACTGAAGGAGGTTTCAACACTGAAAGGCTGTCGCAACTATGCCCTGGTATGAAAGACCGTCTGGAAAACATATTCCTTATTCAGCCAAAATCATTTGATGAGCAGCATGACACAATTCTGAAACTGAAAAAGCTATGCGACAATGACAAGATTAATTTGTTGATAGTAGACACGATCGGCCACCATTACAGGAAATCCTTAAGCGAAAACCCAAAAGACATAAACAGCAGGATGGCTGAGCAGATGGCCACTCTTGTAAGGATTGCCCGAGACCTGAACAAAGTTGTCCTGGTGACAAACCAGGCCGGGGCGGATATGGAATCAAAAGACGATATAAAGATGGTAGGTGGAAAATTTGTCCAGAGACTATGCAAGACAATTATAGAACTAAAGAAGATAAATGAGAACAGATATGCTACGCTCATAAAATATAAATTTGATGAAAACAAATCACACTACAATCTTGAGAAAAAGATAAGATTTGAAATAAAAGAAAAAGGCCTGTTTATTCTGGAGTGAAGTCTTCAAGTGTGGGCTTAAATGATTTCTCGTCGAAGTTTCCTCTCAGCCTTAGATATTCCTTTGTCAGGATATAGAACAATAAGCCGAGGCTCTTTTTTCCCTTGTTGTTGCAGGGCACAACCAGATCAATGTTATTTGCAGCGTTGTTTGTATCGCACAATGCTATTACAGGAATACCTACTTTAAGCGCATCCTGGACAACATTCCTGTCAGGCCATGCGTCTGTCACAACAACTATTTTTGCCTCGATATAATGATTAAGCTTTGAATTTGTCAATGTGCCTGGAGGATATCTTCCTGCAAAAAACTTTACACCTGTTGATTTTGCGAACATCTTGACAGGCAGCCACCCGTTCTCACGCCTTGACACAACAAGTATATCGTTAGGCTCATACTGGCCTAGCATGTTTGCCATCAGCCTTATCCTCTCATCTATCTTCTGGACATTCAGTACAGAAAGACCGTCTGATCTCGTCTTGTAGATGAAATTTTCCATGAATTTTGTCTTGAATTTCGTGCCTATGTGTATACCTGCCTTCAGGTATGTATCGTTTGGAACCAATAATTCTCCGTCTGTCATGTTTAATCACCTTGTTTATTCAATACAGTAAAGAACGCGCTTTACTGCTTGTTTATCGCCTCAGCAGTGTGCAAAGGTCCTTTTAGCTATCCCTTTGCGTTCGGCTATAATGAGTCGGAGTAGGATTTGATTTATAAAATTATCTTAAAAATCTCTACTAGGCTATCTCCCAGCCTTTTTCTTCCTCTTCCTCATAAGAATCAGTTTACCAACTATCAGCACAAAGCACGCTCCGGAAAAAAAACCTGCAAAAAACAATAACAAATAATCTGTCTCTAATCTTGGAAGGTTTATCTCGCGCCTCTGGAAATATATGTCCAGGTTGCCCAGCTCAAGCGCATATTCAAGATATAGCAGGGCTGAGTACTTGTCGTTTTCTTTGAGAGAGTTTGCGTATTCAAAGTAGCTGTATCCCAAGACAGGAAATATGTCTCTTTTGTTCTGTTTGGCTATTATTGACCTGACTATGTCTGCCCTGTCCTCAATGACATCATCGATTTCATCATAATCGATCGCCATATTATTAAGGATGAGGTCTATCTTTGCTTTTGCTATGCTGGACTTGTAGAGGCATAGTTCAGGCCTGTCTGCATAATAGTCATGATATGATTCAACAACAGCTTCTTTTACTTCATCTGTGCCTGATGGCAGGTATAGTTCAATGTATTGTATCCTTTCCTCGACCTCAGAAATCTTTTTTAGGCAGGATTCGTCAAGCACTTTCTTGTTTATGTCGAATTTCCTCCCTGGCTTCCCAAAGAAATCAGACCATGAATATGCGCTGTTCAGCCTTTCGATTGCATACGAGAGATAATATATGCTGTTATTTGTAGTGTTCTCTGAAAGAGCTAAGCGGGCATCATCAAGGTGCTTTCCGGATTCAAGAAGCCTGTCTGTAACAACCATATAAGCTTCGAGGTCTGTCATTGTATCCAATGGGTTTTTCTCTATGTGTTCTTTAAACTCATCAACTCTTTCCCGGGTCTCATCTATCATCTGCCCAATCATTTTTTTGTCAAGATTATCTTTTGAAAGCATATCATGTCTCAAGTTCAGCGCAGAGCCAAAACAATAGCTGGCAGCGCTGTAATATTGTCCTGACTCAAGGGAAGCTGTTCCTCTTTTCAACAATGTCGTTGCTGTGTTATTTGTGTCTTCTTCAGGATACAGCTCATCTGCCATTCCCGCTGCCCTGAGGCAAAGCCCTTCTGATATGCTCCTCATTGTCTCTAGATATGAATCAGATATATTCAACTCTCCATAATCTCCATATTCTTTACCAGTAATCTCCCTTACTGCATCCCTAAGCTGGGAAACTTCGATTATTTCAACATCATATACTTCCCTGTAATCTGTAAGGTTTGAGCTGTTTATGTCGCTGAATTTCGGGATCAGGACTTTTGTTATCCCTGCATCAGCAGCAGCCTTTATCTTAGGAAGGATTCCTCCGACAGGACCTATTATCCCTCCAGTGTTTATTGTGCCTGTAATTGCTGTTGTTTCATCAACAGGAAGATCCTCAAGGACGGATATTGTCAATACCGAAATAGCAGCACTGGCACTCGGCCCTCCGACAATATTGCTCTGCGCCCTTATTGTATAAAAAAAATCATATTTTGAGCAGTCCGCCTCAAGGAAATTGCATGCAACTTCCTTTGCAAATCTTGTTGAAATCTGTGTATCCACTTTTGAAAGTGGAAAAGAATCCATAAAAACCCGGCCGCTGCCTTCCTGAACCTCAAGATTAATGTTTGCTATGCTGCCTTTTGGATTATCTGTGTCTTCATTTGAGACCGCCAATAACTTCATGCTGCCTGATCTTGAAAAAGCAACAGGGATGACAAGAATTAAAACAATCAGCAAAAGCACA
>JAFGSP010000018.1 GCA_016934775.1 Candidatus Woesearchaeota archaeon
AATATCTTGAAAAAAACGTGCAGTCAATACTGGTAGAGCTGGGCACAAAGGTATCCAGGGAGACTTATCTCAAGCTCATGTATTTCATATTCAGGAATTCTGTGGGCCTGAACAGGATAGAGCCACTGCTCAAAGACTTCTACATCGAAGACATTGAATGCAACGGCCTGGATTTCCCCATATACATTGTCCACAGGAAATATGAGAACATGAGAACTAATGTTATATTCAAAGATATGCAGGAGCTCACTGATTTTGTAGAAAAGCTTGCCCAAAAATGCGGCCGCTATGTTTCTTATGCAAAACCTCTCCTTGACGGTACTCTGCCAGACGGCTCCAGGGTCAATGCGACATATTCTCAGGATGTAACAACAAGAGGCCCGACATTTACTATAAGAAAATTCACAAAAGATCCCTGGACACCGATACACATGATCAATTTCGGGACAGCCACTGCAAAAGTCTTTGCCTATATCTGGCTGGCCATTGAGCACAAATTCAATTTCATGGTCATCGGAGAGACTGCATCAGGAAAGACAACTTTTCTGAACGGCATACTGTCATTCATCCCGCCAGATGCCCGTGTTGTCTCTATCGAAGATACACGTGAACTAAACCTGTCTCATGACAACTGGATGCCTACTGTGACAAGGTCCGGGTTCGGAATCCCTAACATGATGGGAAAAGAATACGGCGAGATAACTCTATTTGACTTGCTGAAAGAAAGTTTCAGACAGGCTCCTGATTATGTTATTGTGGGAGAAATCAGGGGACAGGAAGCGTTTGTTCTCTTCCAGGGAATGGCCTCCGGACACAGTTCATTTGGGACTTTCCATGCAGGCAGTGTCGAGACTTTGGTGAGAAGGCTTGAGACCCCGCCTATAAACCTGTCTCCCTCATTAATAGAATCCCTGGATGTCGTCTGTGTCATGACTCATATGAAAGAGACTGACAAGAACATAAGAAGGCTGAAAGAAGTTGACGAGATTATGAAAATGTCTGCAGAGATTGGAAAAGTCGATGTCAATGTCCCATTTGAATGGGATCCGCTGTCTGACAACATATTGCACAAAAAAGGGTTCTATCTTTTTGAAAAGATCAACAAGAGAACAGGGATTGTTGTAGAAGAGCTGTCGCGGGAATTTGAATTGAGAGCGATGCTCTTACAGACCATGTCAAATAGGAAAATACAGGACTTCAAAGAGGTCAATGAGATAATTAAAGGTTATTACCTTGACAAGAAAAAAGTATTGAAAGAATTCAGGATAATATGAACTCAAAAAACATCTCCATTTCAGAGCATATCAGCAAGATAGAAGTGCTGAATGACATATACCTGGACCTGGCCGGCAGAAAATATACCAGCGCACAGGAAAGGGACATAGCTAAACTTAAGATGAAGCTCCTGAAAAAAGAGATGCTGCTTTTATGCTATCTCATTGACAAGGACATTGACATAATAAATTCTGGATGATGCAAATGAAGATTAAGCCTTACCTGGATGAGATGAACAATTTAATCCATGAGATCATCTCAGCAAAAGAAAATATCCAGACAGTGATGGAAGAGCTTGACAGGCTGGATTTAAGATATCAGGGAAAGGAGATAAATTATAAAGACTACATAACCACAAAAAAAAAGATATTATCAGGAAGAAAAAGGGACAATGTTGAAGATGCTTATAAGACTTATACAAATTCCCTGAAAAAAAAGCTGAAGCAACTGAATTCCAAGATACTAAAAGCCATTTATGAAGATAAAAGCCACACAAAGCTTGTTGTGAGCCATCAACCAAAAAAAATTGAGAAGCAGATTTCTCTTCCTCCTCTTGAGACCCTGGAAGTAGGAGAGTTTGAGATACCCCAGGCCAAAAAAGAAGAAAAAGAAGCCGTTATCCTGGAAGAAAAGGAAAAAGAAATAGAAATGCCGGATATCAGAGTTCCGGAAGCTCCTGCTGAGCCTGAAGCTCCCGCTCCTGGCGAGATGGAATTCCTAAAAGCACCTTCTCCTGCAAAACTGAGCTTCATAAAGCGGCTTGTCTATGCTTTCCAGGCAAAAGAGAAGCCTTGGCTTGACAAAGCTGAGGCAGAAGGTGTCCAATTTGGAGGCATCTTTTCAAGAGCATTCATAGATTATCTCCTGGAAGGAAAAGAAAAGGCCAAAAAACAGGAATTCGGAGAGACAAAAGTCTTGCCATCAATCCTGTCTTATGAACAAAAAAAATCAGACAGCGAGCTTGAAGTCGGGAGGAAAGATATTCTTGACCCATATCTTCTTGAAAAGCAGATTAAAGAGCTCAAAAGCCTTATATCAAAGAAAAAGCCGGAAATCTATAAAGCCAGCACTCTTGGCTATCTTTCCAATATCACTGTCAGGAAGATAAGCATATATTTCATTGAAAAATACCCTGAATTTTTCAGGAAGATCTATACCTCTGTAAGATACGCAAATATGAAAGTGCTTGCAAACACATATATCAACATCATCTTTTTCCTGACTTTGGTTTCAGGCATGCTCTCTATACCTATATTTACTGTCTTTTTCGCATTACAGGGCGGACCGCCCGGAATGATAATGCTCAAGACAATAGGGGCTGTAATCTTTGTTGCAAATTTTGTCTTCTGGATGGGCGTGTATTATCCTTCAATGAAAGCTAAATCAAGAAGACGCTCTATCAATACAAACCTGCCTTTTGCGATTGACCATATGTCCTCTGTTATTTCATCAGGAGTAAGCCCTGCAACTATGTTTAATCTCATCTCAAATTCCAGAGAATATGGTGAGATATCTATTGAGATAGAAAAAGTTGTAAATTACACTGAGTTTTTTGGATATGATATACTTACTGCGCTCAAAGCTGTGGCTTTGACCACTCCAAGCTCTCAATTCAAAGAATTCATAGATGGATTTGTATCCACTATTGAGACAGGCGGAGACCTGAAAAACTTCCTTTCACAGAAATCAGGAGAAGCCCTGCTGAATTACAGGCTTGAGAGGCAGAAATATGTCGAATCATTATCCACTTATTCAGACATATACACAGGAGTCCTTATTGCCGCTCCGTTATTTTTTGTTACTGCGCTATCACTTGTCTCCGTACTTGGAGGCACTATCGGAGGGATGAGCGTCAATTCAATAATCACACTTGGCACGTATCTTGTGATCCCGGGAATGAACATTTTATTCCTGGTGTTCCTAGAGCTTAACCAGCCGGAGATATGAAAAGCAGAAAATGAATCAAAATTGGACATCAATCTGTGTGAATAAGCCTAATTTATCAGGCGCATGTCGCACCCTGGTGCCAACTGACAGAGGCAGCTGATGAAATTCAAGAACCAGTACCTCATAGGAATTGCGATTGGAGCGATCGTGCTTTTCATAGATGTAGCTGTATTCATGGATACCCAATGGTTCATTCCTTTGATTGTGGTTGCCGTTACAATAGGCTGGATGCAGATATGGATCGATTTCTTTATCCAGAACCAGAAGCAGAAAGAGATCGAGACAAGATTCCTTGATTTTGTGAGAAACCTCACAGGAGCAATAAAATCAGGCATGCCTGTCTCAAGATCAATAATCCATATATCCAGGATAGATTATGGAGCGCTGACTCCGTTTATCAGGAAGCTCGGACACCAGGTTGAATGGGCTATCCCTGTCCATAAGGCATTGCTGTTCTTCAGCAACTCAACAAAGAATGATGTAATAAAAAGATCAATCTCCACAGTAATAGAGGCTGAGCAATCAGGAGGGAATATGGAAGATGTTCTGGAATCCATCACTGCTTCTCTGATTGAGATAAAGAAAATAAAAGAGGAAAGAAGGGCAAGGATCCATGCCCAGGTCCTGCAGTCATACATCATCTTTTTCATATTCATCGGAGTCATGATTGTAATCCAGAACATGCTCGTGCCCTATCTTATAGGCAGCGGTGAAGAAGGGAGTTTGTTCAGCGGGCTGAACACAGGGGCCTTAACAGGAAGCACAACATCAAGAGCTCCCAGCATAGTCATGACTGCCGAGATAAAATACAATTCGCTTAGCAGTTTTGTCTTGTCATTGACCAAATGGTTCTCCAGCCTTACAGGAGTGTTCATGATGCTGACCCTGATCCAGGGTTTCTTTGCCGGCGTCATTGTAGGAAAACTCTCTGAAGGCGACATAATAGCAGGCCTGAAGCATTCCATGATCCTGATGACAATATCCTTCTTTATAATGACGCTGTTTGCTGTTGGCTGAATTACATTAGACTAAAAATACTAGGCTACAACAGCGTAAAAATAAAACGAAGATATGATCGTTCGGAACTATCCACTGACTTAGTCAGTGGTATTACGCTCCTCACTTCATAATATTTTCGAATATTAAACAGAGGAAATTCATCCTTGTACTAAAATACAAGGTATCCGTTCACTCGTTTAATAAATACATCCAAAAGAAAAAACCAAGAAAAATTATTCCTTCAGCTCAGGATTATCAAGTTCTTTGTTCCTGTAGATCTCTGCAAAGCTAGGAGTAACAACAATGTAGTCATCTCCGAATCCTGCAATATCTCCGCCTATAGCATCACAGGTCTTCTTGAGCTTGTTTATTGCTCTCTTTAGCTCAACAAGGTCCTTGTCTTTAAGAGGCCTGATATTGACCAGGGAAACTGTGTATCCATCCCTTAGAGAGTCAAGCACTGACTTCACATCTGAGAAATCTTCAAGCACATACGGCCTAACAAGAATCTTTGAAGATCCTGTCTTCTTGACATTAGTGTCAAGCTCAAGGTATTCCTCTTCAAACTCTTCAGAAGCCTCATCATCAAATCCCCAACTTTTGACCCTGTCTTTTACTTTCATCAAAAACTTTTTCATTTTATTTGCCCTCCATAAAAACGTCGAACTATGATTACACCTCTAGTAATTGCATTTATATTTAAATATTCTCTTTTTTATAAATCTAACGGAACAGACTTATATAGGTCCTCTCAAAACAGATGGACAGAGGGCTAATATCATATGAATATATTCTACAAAAACACTTATTAATAAATTGTTTTTCGGGAGCTTTATATGAATGTCGGATTGCTTGCTACGACAGTGGGAGGAAGGGACGGTGTCTACCTCGAGATGCTCAAGCATGCTGAAGTGTACAGGGAATTGGGGCATAAGGTCTATTTTATTTCTGATCCTATCCATAATCCAGATATAGGCATACCTCATCTCGATCTCGAAGACAAAGTAATCCAGGAAATATTTAAACTCTCCAACAAAAGGAGGCTTGGGCTTGGACCTGATGACTATCTTCGGCCGGACCTTGAAAAAAAGCTGAAAAGAAAAATCTTTGAAACAGCAGACACAATAGAGGCTGCTTTACATGAGTCTCTTGGCGGAATTGATTTCCTCCAACCTCATAATCTCTGCCTGTGCGCAAACCTTCCTCTTAACATAGCAGTCGCGAATTTCCTTAAAAAAACAGGCATCCCTGCCAGGTATATGGATCATGATGGGTATTGGCACGGAGCTCTCAGGATAGAACCCTCCTGCAGTACTGTCGAAAACATAATAGCTGAATATGCGTTTCCTGATGCCCCAAACATATGGCATACATTCATAAATTCACTTAATGTAAAGCACGCAGAAAAACTTGGTTATTCTGCATTGAATAGAGATAATCGACAAGTAAATATCCTTCATGACACTCTTGACTTTGATGGTCTTCCGGATCTAACTGGGATGAATGAAAGAATAAGAGAGAAATATGACATCCCGCAGGATGCCCTTGTACTCGGGTTCCCTGCAAGGAGAGTACCAAACAAGGCAATTGAGATTGGCCTTGATTTCTATGATGCGATTGTTGAGAATAGGGAGAATCTTCACGGATACGCCCTGCAGAACGGTCAGATATTCACAGAAGACAGCGAAATAATCATGGTCTTCACAAATCAGGGAGAGTTATTCTCAAATGGGTATTGGAACAAAATAGAAAACATAATGACTAACAGGAAGATTCGTTATAGGGATATTTCAGAGGAAATTAATGTGGGTAATTTTTTCAAGTCATACGCCATCTTTGACTGTGTTGTCTACCCGCCGGTATCCGAAGGGTTCGGCAATCAGGCTGTAGAGACATGGGGAGCTAAAAAACCGCTTGCAATGTCAGAATATCCTGTGGCCAGGGCAGATATTCTTCCAAAGGGATTTAGAATCTATTCCCTGGGATTATCCCCGGATGAAACTATTGACGGGCTTTATCCATCGGATCATGACCAGATCAGGAAAGCAGCAAGTGAATATATTGAATCTATCCTAACAGGATCCTGGAAAGAGATGGTTGAAACAAACTATAATCGCGGCAGACAATATTTCTCAAATGACGTACTAAAAAGAGATATCTCAGAAATACTATCATGGGCTGAACAAGTTAGAAAAAGACAGAATTCCCCTCAGCCATACAATATAAGACAGGACATATTTGCAGCCCGATAACAGCCACCACCCGGATAGAACTACAAAAAATAATTAAAGACTGGGTTTTTTATAATATTGATGGTAAGCTCTGACATCCTTTTCGGCGTGATACCTGCCCTTATCCTGTTTCTGTATGGAATTGAGAATTTCAGCAAAGAGATACAGCAGA
>JAFGSP010000019.1 GCA_016934775.1 Candidatus Woesearchaeota archaeon
AAAAGATATCCTGCATTATGGAGATTGATCATGTTCATGTAATTCCTGTAGAAAGTCATCCTGTCAATCTTTCTCTTGTAGTATATGAGCCTGCTGTCCGGGACATCACTTATATTGACAAGCGGTTTATCTTCAGCATAGAAGTGATAATCCTCTGACTCATAAAAATCAGGATTCAGCCTGTTGGTTCTTATTGCCCAGTCATAGTTGCTTGTCCTTGGAAAAGGCGTATTAAATGATGTCAATGTAAAAGTAGGTCTGATAATCTTTAGCAAACCCATGGTGTCCTCAATATCCCTAACTGTCTCTGTCGGATGGCCAAGCATGATAGTTGCAAAAGTCCTGATGCCGTGTTTCCTGGTGTTTCTGAAAGCTTCAATTATCTGCTTTCTCGTGATCCGCTTGCCAATCCGTTTGAGTATCCTGTCGCTTCCTGATTCAACACCGTAATCAATTTGCCTGCATCCTGACTCTGACATCCTTTTCAGGAGAGGGCTGTCCACAAGGTCAACTCTTGTCTGGCATCCCCAGGGAAGGCCATATCTTTTCAGGATATCCAGGACTTTCAGGGTCCTCTTCCTATCAAGCGTAAATACCTCATCTCCAAAATAGATTCCATCCACTTTGTGTTCTCTTACAAAAAGATCTATATGCTCAGTAACTTTTTTAAGAGAATAATAATGGACGGTATGGTTCTCCAAAAGAGGGATATCGCAAAAAGAGCAGGAATATGAACATCCTTTTGAAGTATATATCACTGCAACCCGGTTCAGGAACAAAGACCTAATATATCCTGGAGGGATAAGATACTCATCCATATTGATAAGATGATAAGCAGGAAGCGGTATCCTGTTTATGTCTCTGACAGGGTCTGCTTCAGCAGTCCTAATGATTTTTCCGGATCGGTCTTTGAAGATTATCCCATTGACATGTCTCATTGATGCATCTTTTTTCTCCAGAGTTTTTAGAAGGTCAGGCAACACAGTCTCACTTCTGCCTCTGACAACAATGTCAACGCCTATGTCAAGAGATTCCTGAACATTAAATGAAGGGTGGATTCCACCTGCCAGGATTTTTATTTTTGGATTGTACTGTTTGATATCACTGATAATCTTTTTCGCGGCAGCAAAGTTAGATGTCATATAGGAAACCCCGATTATGTCCGGCCTGAATCCTTTTACCACTTCAAGACTCCAGTCATCAAACAACGGATCAAACACTCTTACCTGGTGCCCTTCCTGTTCAAGGGTTGCCCCGACCTGCAACACACCGAGAGGAACATGCACAATCTTATCAATTCTGACATTAATCAGAAGAACTTTCATGTGGTTCCAGAAATACTTTGATTTTATAAAAACCTTTGGTTTTGAATAAGAGTATAATTGGGTCACTTAATACTATGCAGGCAGGTGCCGGCCAATAATCTTTAAATATATATCTCAAAACATAATAAAATATGTATGTTGGCTTTTGCGACAATCATGATTCAGGAGTCGCTGTCTATGATGAAAACAGGATCAGGTTTGCTGTAAATGAAGAGCGCCTAGACCGGAAAAAACTGACTTCCTCCTTCCCGAAGAAGTCTCTCGACCTCATAAAAAAACAGGCAGAACTCCCTGAAGGCCAGACTCTGTTTGCAGCATCTGGGTTTGTCCCTGTCTTTGGGGCAAGGCTGGTCAGGGATATTTTTGGAGAAAATCAACTGAAGAAATCACATTACAGCCCTCTTTATAATATGAACATGATCTACCAGTCCTGCATAAAAACAGCAGGCCTGGATTTTGTTGAGAGAATATTGAACAAGGCATATCTCAGATCAAAAACAAAAAAAGACATTTCTCAGGTTGAACACCATCTGTGCCATGCCGCCTCTGCCTACTATACCTCAGGCATGAAAAGATCTTTGATCATAACAATGGATGGAATAGGAGATGGCCTGTCACTTACGGTCAACATAGGCCATGAAAAAAAGATATCCCGTATTTATTCTGAATCAGGATTCTCAGGTATAAGCAGCTATTATTCAAGATGGACTGAATATCTGGGATTCAAGCCGAACCTACATGAGGGAAAAATTGTTGGATTAGCTGCTTATGGAACACCAAGAAAAAATCTGCTAAAAATCATGAAATATCTTCTATATTTTGACAACGGAAAATTCAACAAAATCAATTATTTTTGTCTTCCAACTTCTCCTTCAAAAAAATACCCAGCTCTAAAAAAATATTCTAAAGAGGATATCGCTGCTTCAGTCCAGAAAAACTTCGAAGAGCAGATAACAAGATTTGTTGAGCACTGGATGGAAAAGACCAAGATATATGATGTATCTCTAGCAGGAGGAGTTTTCGCAAACGTAAAACTTAACCAAAGGATCCATGAGATAAAAAGTCTCAATTCAATATATATCTTTCCGAACATGGGCGACGGAGGGCTGGCTCTTGGAGCGATCCTGGCACAGCTGAAACCGAATCCCTTTATTCTTGAGAACACATATCTGGGCCCTGAATATTCCTCTGATGAGATAGAAGAATGCCTCCGAAAACATAGATTGAATTATTCAAAAGAAAAAAATATAGAAAAAAAGATTGCGGAACTAATTTCGAAAGGCAATATTGTAGGGAGATTTGCAGGAAGGATGGAATACGGTCCAAGAGCTCTTGGAAACAGGTCAATACTGTTCAGGCCTGATAAGCCGGAACTCTGCAGGAAACTCAACCAGAACCTGAAGCGGACAGAATTCATGCCTTTTGCCCCAACAATACTGAGGAAACATGCCGATAGGTGTCTGGAGAATGTGAAAGGCGCTGAAAATACTTCAAGATTCATGAACATCTCGTTTGACTGCACAACATGGATGAAAAAGAATTGTCCGGCTGCGGTTCATGTTGATGGTACATCAAGGCCCCAGTTATTGGACGAGACTGACAATCCAAGTTATTATAATATAATAACTGAATTTATGAACCTAAGTAATCTGCCGTGCGTGATAAACACAAGCTTCAATATGCATGGTGAGCCGATTGTGTGTTCCCCTGAAGATGCTGTACAGACTTTTATAAAAGCAAAGCTGGACTATCTTGCAATAGGGGATTTTCTGGTTAGGGAAGCTAGTTCTTGAACAGCATCGAAAAGCCTATCCTTGCATAGTCATAGAGATCTCTTGGAGATTTCATCTCCAGAAACTTCCTAAGGATTATCTTAGGCCTCAGATAGAACTCTTTCATTGCTTTTTTCTGCGCACGCAAAATTTCCTCAGCGCTCAGGGCGCTGTTTCTCATGACTGAGTAATTCCCGCTCTGGTCATAATGGTCATAATCCTCATCAATGATCCAGTTGTTTTTCCTGGCAATGGCCTGCAGCTCTGTTCCGGGATGGGGTGTGGCGATGTGGAAGTTGACATAATCCGGATCGAGCTCTTTTGCCAGCAGGATTGTCTTCCTGATAGTCTTCTTTGTCTCACCAGGCAGACCTATCACAAAATAGGCAAAGGTTTTCATGCCTGCTTTTTTTGTCAACCTGACTGTGGGTCCGGCTTTGTTCAGATCAACATTCTTCTTTGCAAAGTCAAGGATTTCCTGGCTGCCAGATTCAATCCCGAAAGAGACCAGGAAACATCCTGCTCTTTTCATCCTTACAGCCATCTCTTTATCAATCGTATCTATCCTGCTGTTGCACATCCACCTGACATCCAACCGTTCTTTGATGATCCTGTCACACAGGCCAAGGACCCATTTTCTGTTAAGCGTAAAAGTATCTGCCATGAAAGCTATATTCCTGATGCCGTATTTTTCTCTGATCTCTTTCATCTCCCTGAAGACACTATCCTCAGTTCTCTGCCTGAATCTCTTGCCCCAGGGATAGCCCACCCTGCAGTATATGCATTGGTAAGGGCATCCTCTTGAAGAAACAAGAGTCGCAAATGCATTGTTATTCGTGAGCACCATCCTGTACTTATGATTTGGCAGCAGATGCCTGGCAGGAAACGGCAGATCATCAAGGTTTTTTGATAACGGTCTCAAAGGATTGAGTATTATCCTGCCATCTTTCTTATATCCCAGACCTGATATGCTTTTCCAATCAACATGCTTACTAAGGGCATCCAGCAGCGCTTCAAGAGTAAGTTCTGGTTCATTGATAATAACAAAATCAGCCTCTGATTCCTGCAAAGATTCCCTTACTGTGTTTGCCGTATGGGTCCCTACAAACCCAAAGACAGTATTCCCGGACTCATTCCTGAGAGCACTCAACACGTTTGAATCATTATTGAAAGTCGGCGTGGTCGTATGGACAATCACAATATCCGGACTGAACTCCTTCACTCGTTCCATTGTCTCCTTCAATCCGATCTCTTCTGCGATAGAATCAATTATCATGACATGATTCTTTTTGTCTCTTTCAGCTATTGCTGCAAGATATGCCAACCCTGTCTGAGGCCAGAATTGGTTGCCGGTTGCCGTGCTTCCGCATCTGCCGATCTCTTTCATAAATATATTATTGTTCTTCAGATACGGCGGATTCAGGAGAAGGATTTTCATCTACTAGCTAAAATAATATGAATATTAATAAATTTACTCATTGCCTCTTTCCTGCATCCGAAACAGGCAAGACGATTAATTTAAATATATTCATATATTCGAAAACACCATGGATATTTTGCTTATTTCTATGCAGATGCATACTGATGCTGTCGGCCTGAAATATCTGCATTCTTTTCTTCTGAAGAACAAGATCAGGTCCAGCCTGCTGTTTACACCCGAGATCGGGAAGAGCCATCATAATGCAATACTTGGTTTCCTGAAAAAAACCAATCCTGGAATAGTCGGGCTTACAGTAATGGCGCATGAATTTGAGAATGCAAAAAATCTCACAAGAGCGATAAAAAAGGGCATCCCTGACATAGCTGTTGTCTGGGGAGGGATCTATCCTTCAAGCAAGCCGGAAGAATGCCTGGACTATGCAGATTATGTGTTTGTGGGAGAGGCTGAAATTTTCCTGGTGGAATTTATTATGGCCCTGAAAAATAATAAGCCTGTCTCAGGGATCAGGAACCTGGCCTATACTGAATCAGGAAGGCTGCATATTAACGAAAAGACCGCAACAAAAAACCTTGACCTTCTTCCTTATCCGGAACATTATCCGAAAAAAAGCTTCATACTGCATAATGGCAAAATACGCAGACTTGATAAGAGACTGTTCAGGAGATACGCAAGATTCTCAGGAAAACTGCTGAGTGTGACTGCCCAGAGAGGATGTGTATTCAAGTGCTCATTCTGCTGCAATTCTTTCCTAGCTGGAACCGGAAACAGCAGAGTAAGGACCAGGAGCCCTGAAGATGTAGTTGAAGAAATAAAATGCTTTGCTGATGAATTCCCTGACCTGATCTATCTGCTGTTCCATGATGAATGCTTTTTCACACACACTACTGATTGGCTGGAAAGATTTTCAGAACTCTACAAAAAAAAGATAAATAAAAGATTCACTGTGCAGGCCATCCCGAACATGATCAATGAAAAAAAGATCAGGTTGCTGAAAGACGCGGGATTGTCCTGGATACTCATGGGGATCCAGTCAGGATCAGAAAGGATAAATTTTGAAGTATATGACAGGCCTGTCACAAATCACCAGATGCTGAAAGCTTCCAGACTCATAAACAGACACAATATTGCCGCCTTGTATGATGTCATACTTGACAACCCTTATGAGACAGAAGAAGACATCATATGTACAATAGCACTGCTCACAAAGCTTCCGAAACCTTATGTGCTGCATATTTTTTCACTGACTCTTTTCCCGGGAACAAAGCTCTATGAGAAAGCTGTCAAAGACAAGATAAAGTTTGAAGATCCTAAGAAAAAGAGATTCGAACATTACACCCTGAGATACCTGAACAGAGTTGTCAGGCTGTGCCCCCTGCTTCCGAAACAAGCAATAAAATTCCTCGTCAAGTCCCGTAATACAATTCCTGGAAAGCTGTTCATGACTATTTTGTATTATCCTGCTGTATTCATTCTTGAGCCGACAACTTGGTTCTGGGCAATTCTCATTTCTTTTGATTATAATCTCATTGACACATTTAAGATGATATTCTCGTTTGCAAAAACCGGCTGGAATATTGTCTGGATGAAAAAACCTGCATGAGTGAAGACTATGCCAGAAATAAAGGCAATAAAAGAGATGTTTGAAAAAAACACAGACAGGATATTCTATTGTTTCCTGATTCTGGTGTTCTTGGTGAACAGCATCTGGATAATTGCAGACAATTCTATCACTGTCGGCAATGGGACAGACGGCGCCAATTCGATCCTGGCCAAAAAAGACAAGACAGCAATTGAGAAAACAAGGTTTTTTCTGTTTAAAGAGATAAAACCTGATAATCCCCCGCTATTGGAAATAAGCCTTATCCCTTTTTATGAGTTTTTTGGCACAAAGACCCTAAATGCATACCTGATAAACTCTGTCTATCTTGCCATCCTTATCTTCAGCACTTATAAGATTGGCGGAATCCTCTACGGAAAGAAGCAGGGATTCCTTGCTGCATTATTGATAGCAGCTTTCCCTCTGATAATATATTTCTCAAAGACAAATTACAGAGAGTTCCTGCTTTTATCGTTATCTGCACTTTCTTTCTATATCCTGCTCAAGACAAAAAAATTTTCAGATACCAAATATTCATTCCTTTTAGGGATAATCTTAGGCATTGCCAGCCTCTCACGATATGACGCAATTATCTTTTCAGGATTCCCTGCCATGGTCTATTCACTCTATTCTTTGAAAAAATTAAGGCATAAGAGCAGAAAAAAGATACAGAAAGTGCTTCTGAACCTGTTCATCGCATCCATGGTTTCAATGCTGATCGCGGGAATATGGTATTCCAGAAATATTTCTCCGGCACTCTCAAATCTCCAGGACAGATATCAAGACAAGGGCGAGATAAATAAAAAAACAGATATTCTAAGTTCTCAGAATTTATTCTATCATGCTAATATAATGTTATATCCGAATCTTGGCCTGATATTCAGCATGGTCTTCTTTTTTTCTTTAGCTCATTTCTTTTTCAGAAAAACCAGGTTTGAAGAAAAACTGCTCTTTGCCAGTCTCATCGCATCCTATCTCTTTTTGATAATTGCGCCTGTTTCTGATATCACTTTGTTCAGCCCGGCATACTACATCATCCCGCTTCTTATTGTTGGAGCAGTCTTCAGCATAAGCCATCCGCAGACAAAAAATATCCTAATCATTGTTCTGGTTATACAATCTGTATTCCTTATAGCTTCAGTCGCCGGAATCAGGACGTATATCCCTGTGTTTGATAATAAACTTAGATTCTATCGGACAGATCAATACAGCCTAAGGCTCAGGCATATGAGATTGCCTTCGTCTGAACCTGATTTTCCTCAGCAGATATTCAATTTTTTACTGAATGAATCAGAGAATAGTGCAGATAACAGAATCTTGATACTGTCAAATCCTGATGAATATTATTGGATGCTGAATCAGCTCATCTATATGAATGATCTTGAGGATACTACTATATTACACGCATTCTATAATGAACCTTCTTCAAGATTTGAATACCATGACCCTATTTTCAATGGAGACTCCATCAATTATTCTAATTGGATCCTCAACAGAAATTATGATTTCATCATAGTCTTTCTTCCTGTCATAAACAAAAACCATGACATGTCTCTTCAATATACTCTATCTCTTGAAGTGCTTTCAATGCCGGAACTGGCTGAAGGCTACAACCTGGTCAGGACCATGGATGACACACGGGTCTATCCTGTCTTTGTTGAGATATATCAAAAAGATTATTCAATGGATTAAGACCACTCCAAAAAAAGGACACCTCGTCGAATAGCAACCTTAATAGTTTATATAAAAGAACCGATTCCATCTTGGTATGAAAATAGCCATTGTCTATGATCTCATATTTCCCTTCTCAATAGGCGGAGCTGAATCAAGGAATTTCAGCCTTGCGCAACATCTTGTCCTGAAGGGCCACGAGGTCCATCTTTTCGGGGCAAAGATGTGGAAAGGAAAAGACACAATAAAAGCTGCGAAGAACTTGTATGTTCACGGCGTCTCCCGCTATTCAGGCAAATATTCTTTCAGCGGAAACAGGAAGATATATGAACCTATTTTTTATTCATTCCGGCTTTTTTTCCGTCTCCTGAAGTATGATTTTGATATTATTGATGCATCTGCATTCCCTTATTTTCCTGCATTGTCATGCAAGCTGTATTCACTGATTAAAAGAACTCCGCTGGTAGTGACGTGGCATGAATTTTGGGATGAATACTGGAAGAAACTGGGAATTGCCGGCTGGTTCGGCAGGCCTGTGGAAAAGCTGCTGGCCCTGGTCTCGAAGAACAATATATGCGTCTCTTCATTGACTGCGAAGAGACTGAAAAAAATAACTGGGAAAGATTCTAAGATTATCGAAAACTGGATTGAGACTGAAGAAATCAGAAAGGCAGTTCCTTCTAGACAGGAATATGATATAATCTCCGTAGGAAGACACATGAAGCATAAGAACTTCGGTCTACTGCTGAAAGTGTGCTCAATACTTGTAAAAGACATTCCCCGACTAAGAGTCCTTATTCTTGGAAAGGGTCCTGAAACAATCACTCTCCTAAGGATGAGAAAAGCCCTCAGCCTGGAAAAAAACGTCGAAATCCTTGGGTTCACAAAAGAGAAGCAGGAGATGTACAGCTACCTGAAATCCTCCAAGATATTTGTGCTTCTCTCCGAACTGGAAGGTTTCAGCATTGTTGCATTTGAAGCTATGGCAGCAGGTCTGCCAGTGATTACTCTGAAGTCTGAGAATAATGCATTGAATGGATTTATCAGAGAGATAAAAAATGGGTTTGTTGTGAATAATGAATTAGAGGCTGCCAATAGGATTTCAGGGCTTTTGAAAGATAAAAAAATGCAGAAAAAGATGTGTGAATATTCTAAAAACTTCGCAAAGGATTTAGATGCGCATAAACAGATAAAAAAGATTGAACATCTGTATGAGGCTTACTCCGGAAAAGAAAAATAACTCCCGGATTTATTACTGGGCAACAAATGAACAAAAGATTCTTGCAGGAAAATTTAGTAATAAGCTTATTCATAATTATAATGCTTGTTGTGTCCTTTGATATTGTTTATCAGACCTATGTAAATCACAAATTCAGTAAAGACAGGTTCGAAAAGGACATTACTATTTCGGAAAAGAACGGCATGACCCCGAATTCGACTATGTTCTCTTACAGACATAAGGCTACATTGAATAATGAAGGATTCTGGGACAATGATTTCACAATAGACAAACCACTGAACCTAACAAGGATAGCTGTCATCGGTGATTCTTTTACTTTTGGATTTGGTCTGGAAGACCCAAAACAGAATTATCCGAGCGTTCTAGAGAGTATGCTGAA
>JAFGSP010000020.1 GCA_016934775.1 Candidatus Woesearchaeota archaeon
AAAGAATGCTTCACTCGGAGAGATGTACAGGAACCTTACTTCAAAAGGTGTGTTGGTCCCGAATGGGTTTGCTGTTACTGCATATGCATATCATTATCTTCTTGATCAATCAGGCATAAGGAAAGAGATTGAAAATGTTCTTTCTGATCTTGATACTCATGATGTCCAAAACCTGATGACAAGGGGCGCAAAAGTAAGGAAGCTCATCCAGAACGCAGAATTTCCAAAGAAGCTTAAAGATGAGATAATTGCTAATTATGATAAATTATGTAAGTTCTATAAGACATCAGCAGTTGATGTGGCAGTCAGGAGTTCAGCGACTGCAGAAGACCTTCCTGATGCCAGTTTCGCAGGCCAGCAGGAGACTTACCTTAATATCAAGGGAGGAGAAGCCCTGATAGCAGCATGCAAAAAATGTTTTGCTTCTCTGTTTACTAACAGGGCGATTTCCTACAGGGAAGACAAGGGATTTGACCATTTTTCAATAGGTCTCAGCATAGCTGTCCAGAAGATGGTACGCTCAGATAAAGCATGTTCAGGTGTCATGTTTTCCATTGATACAGAATCTGGTTTTCCGAACGCAGTATTCCTTACTGGAGCATACGGCCTTGGGGAGAATGTTGTACAGGGCGCGGTTAATCCGGATGAATACTACATATTCAAGCCTGCATTAAAAGAAGGCTACAAGCCCATAATCTCAAAAAAACTCGGATCAAAAGAGATAAAGATGATTTACAGCACATCCGGGACAAAGCCTGTTGAGAATGTTTCTGTTGATCCAGAAGAGAGGAAAAAGTTTGTGCTGGATGATGATGAGATATTGACTCTTGCCAAATGGGCATGCATCATTGAAGATCATTATTCAGATAAAGCAGGTTATTTTAAGCCGATGGATATGGAATGGGCAAAAGACGGGATATCAGGAGAGCTGTTCATTGTCCAGGCAAGGCCTGAAACAGTCCACAGCCAGAAAAATGTAAATGTTCTTGAAAAATATATTCTAGAGGGAAAAGCAAAGCCTGTAGCAGAAGGAGCATCTGTGGGAGAAAAGATTGCTTCCGGCCCGGCGCATGTCATCATGAACGCCAGCCAGATTACAGAATTTAAAAAAGGCGAAGTTCTTGTCACAGACATGACAGATCCTGATTGGGAGCCTATTATGAAAATTGCCTCAGCAATTGTCACGAACAAAGGCGGAAGAACCTGTCACGCAGCAATAATCTCCAGGGAGCTCGGAATCCCTTGTGTTGTAGGTACAATAGACGGATCTGAGAAGCTGAAGTCACTTGACAAGATCACAGTTGACTGCTCACAAGGCAGGACTGGATACATTTATGAGGGAGAAGTCAAGTTTAAGGTTCAGAAGACTGATATTAAGAATCTGGGAAAACCTAAAACAAAGGTCATGATGAACCTTGGCAACCCTGAACAGGCATTTGATTTGCATTTCCTTCCTAACGAGGGAGTCGGTCTTGCAAGAGAGGAATTCATCATAAACTCTTATATCAAGATCCATCCGCTGGCATTGCTGCATTTTGATAAGGTGAAAGATGCGAAGATGAGAAAGCAGATAGTAGAGCTTACACATGGCTATAAATCCAAGCCAGAGTTTTTTGTCGATAAGCTTGCCCAGGGGATTGCCATGCTGGGAGCAGCTTTCTATCCCGACAATGTGGTTGTCAGGCTGAGTGATTTCAAGAGCAATGAATATGCCAACCTTATAGGGGGCACTTATTTTGAGCCGGATGAGGACAATCCAATGATTGGATGGAGGGGAGCTTCCCGTTATTATGACGGGAAATATGCAGAAGCATTTGGCCTTGAGTGCAAAGCCCTCAAGAGAGTCAGGGATGAGATGGGACTCAAGAACGTCATCATCATGATACCTTTCTGCAGGACAGTCGATGAAGGCAGGAAAGTACTTGAAGTAATGGAAAAATACGGGCTAAAAAGAGGGCATAACGGGCTGAAAGTCTACGTGATGTGCGAGATTCCTGCAAACGTGATTCTTGCAGAGAAGTTTTTTGATATCTTTGATGGATTTTCTATAGGAAGCAATGACCTTACACAGCTTACTTTGGGCCTGGATAGAGATTCAGAGCTTGTGGCGCACATCTATGATGAGAGAAACGAGGCAGTAAGGACATTGATCAGGAATGTCATCCAGATAGCAAGAAAAAGAAAAAAGCACATGGGATTCTGCGGTGACGCTCCATCTTCAGTGCCAGGATATGCAGAGTTCCTTGTTGAATGCGGCATCGAGTCTCTTTCAGTCACTCCGGATGCAGTGCTGAATACAATAATACATGTCATAAAAGCAGAAAAAAAGCTCAAGAATAAATCTTAGTTTCTGGATAAAAGGTGAAACAAAATGTTAAAAGTCGCAATTAACGGGTTTGGAAGGATAGGGCGACAGGTTTTGAGGATTGGGATCGATGATCCAAAACTTGAATTTGTCGCAGTCAATGACCTGACAGATGTCAAGACACTGGCACATTTGTTCAAGTATGATTCTGTGCACGGTAAGTTCAAGGGAAAAGTAGAACATGATAATAAGAATCTTATAGTGAACGGAAAAAAGATACTTGTCCTTAGTGAGAAGCAGCCTGAGAACTTGCCATGGAAAAACCTTAGGGTAGATATTGTTCTTGAATCAACAGGGATATTCAGGACAAAAGAATTGGCTTCACTTCATATCAAGGCTGGTGCAAAGAAAGTCTTGCTGAGCGCTCCGGGGAAAGGAGATGACATGATAAAATCAATTGTGCTTGGAGTGAATGAACCTGATTATGACAAGGATAAAGATCACATAGTAAACAATGCTTCCTGCACCACAAACTGTCTTGCTCCGATGGTAAAAGTGCTCAATGATAATTTTGGTGTGGAGGAAGGCCTGATGACGACCATCCATTCATACACTAATGACCAGAAAATACTTGATCTTCCTCATAAGGACCTGAGAAGGGCAAGAGCTGCGGCAGAGAACATTATCCCTACTACAACAGGAGCAGCAAAGGCAGTGACAGAGGTCATTCCTGAATTGAAGGGAAAGCTTAACGGGATGGCAATGAGAGTTCCTACTCCCTGCGGCTCAATAACTGATTTTGTCTGCAGGCTGAAAAAGCCGGCGACTGTTGAGGAAGTGAACAAGCTGTTCAAGAAAGCTTCAACCAATAATATGAAAGGAATACTTGAATATTCAGAAGAGCCACTTGTTAGCCGGGACATACTGGGGAATCCGCATTCATGCATCTTTGATGCGCCTTCAACAATGATGATAGGCGAAAAGTTCATCAAGGTTGTCGGCTGGTATGACAATGAATGGGGATACAGCAGCAGGCTGGTGGATGTTATAAAGATTATGCTATAATCTTTCTCTTTTTTTCTTCATAAAAATATTTAAATAACCCCCACTTAGATTATTTTATGACTTCTGATAATGATAATTTCATCATTGATGTAGGAAAAATTGATCCTAAGAAAGAGAAATCTGATGAGCATGATTTCATTGTCTCTACAATGGACATGGCTAAAGAAAGGTCAAAAGATAAAAAAATATCAAAAAAAAGGAAAAAACCTGCAAAAAAGAAAGCTAAAAAAACAGAAGAAGATAAAGGTCCTTTCAAGCATATTGATCAGGTTGAAGAAGATATCAAAAAACAGATAGAATTCAGGGAACTGGTCAAACATGATTTTCCTATACTTAACCTGAAAAAGACATCACAGATTTTCAGTGATGGCTGGAATTATTTTCTGGATATTGAAGAATTCATAAC
Source organism: Candidatus Woesearchaeota archaeon (assembly GCA_016934775.1). Lineage (GTDB taxonomy): Archaea > Nanobdellota > Nanobdellia > Woesearchaeales > GW2011-AR15 > JAFGSP01. The sequence goes on from JAFGSP010000020.1 coordinate 3,777, forward strand.
AAAAGACTTTTTTTTCGGGTGGCTGCCCAAGAAGATTAGGAAATACATCAAGCTCATTATTCCCCTGGCAGCTATGGTCATTATACTTTCTCTGGACTTAAATATATCT
>JAFGSP010000021.1 GCA_016934775.1 Candidatus Woesearchaeota archaeon
ACCGGAATCGTCCAGGAAATTATGAGAAATATTATGACATTGAACTGGATTTATCAAAGGAGGTGTGAATTGTGACACAAACTATCAACATAGCAAATTATAAATACCAGCTTCCTCTTTATAGGCTATTATGCAGAATGAGCTCTATTCCGGGATTCTACGCCATGAGCCTGATTCTTCTCCTCCTGGACAGGAACCAGAAAACAGTGTTCAAGAGAAGCCTAAACAGCAGTTGCAGCAGATACAACAACCGCAGCAGCCACAACAGATACAACAATCACAGCATGCTCAAACACAGCAATCGCAACAGATACAACAACCGCAGCCATCACATTTCTCACAACCACATCAGCAGCCTTCTCCCAGTAGCACTCCTCCTGTGACTCAGCAGCAGATTCTCAAAGAAGAGGTTGAACACTATCAAAAACTTTTTGACAGAATGAGGAATGAAATCGGAAGGATTGTTGTAGGTCAGCAGCATATCCTTGACTCTCTGCTTGAGGCCGTATTATCTAACGGTCACTGCCTTGTTGAAGGAATTCCAGGAATCGCAAAAACACTTCTGCTTAGGACATTGTCGGTTGTCACAGGGTGTGAATTCAACAGGATTCAGTTTACTCCAGACCTTCTGCCTACAGATATCATAGGAGTCACAGCATATGAAGAGAAAAAAGGATTCTATACTGTGAAAGGTCCAATATTCTCAAATTTTGTGCTTGGTGACGAGATTAACAGAGCACCCCCAAAAGTCCAGTCTGCTCTTCTTGAAGGCATGCAGGAAAAACAGGTCACTATAGGAAAGACTTCTTTTCCATTGCCTCATCCATTCTTTGTCATGGCCACGCAGAACCCGATTGAGCAGATGGGTACTTATCCTCTTCCGGAAGCCCAGATAGACAGGTTCATCTACAAGATTCTTATGAAATATCCCACAATGGAAGAAGAAGCCAAGATAATGACGCAGAACATAAGCCTACATAAGTTTGAAGATTATAATATTATTCCAGTAATGGGCGCTGAAGACATATTGAGGCTCCAGACAGATGTGAAAAAAATCTATCTGGACCCAAAGATTGAGAAGTATATAGTCAGGATAGTCGATGCAACAAGGAATCCGCAGAGATACAACCTTGAGCTTGGGAAATATATAGAATTTGGTTCCTCGCCAAGAGCATCTATTTCTTTATTCATAGCTGCAAAAGCTCATGCTCTTCTGAATGGAAAGATTTATGTGACTCCCAATGATATTAAAAGCGTTGCCCTAAATATATTCAGGCACAGGATGATCCTTAATTATGAAGGACAGGCAGAGGAGATAAAGAGCGAGGACATTATCAAAGAGATATTGTCAAAAGTGCCGGTTGTCTGAAAACCTGTTTTTCTGTAAATACTTTTTTATATCAATTTCTAATTCTATCTTAGTATGCAAAAGACCAGCGCTTGCGCAAAGATTATCCTTTCTGGAGAGCATGCAGTAGTCTACGGAAAGCCAGGGATAGCTCTTCCTGTTACAAATCTCCAGACAGTGATTAAGGTAGAAAAAGCAGACACATTTTCATTTGTGGCAGATAAGGAATTAGAAGAGCATGAGGAAAAAAAGCTTCATGACCTTTATCATTTTGTCTCCTCAAGCCTGAAAGTCAAGCCAATGCATAAGATACATATACAATCAAATCTTCCTATCTCTTCAGGCCTCGGAAGCAGCGCTTCATTGACTGTTGCGCTGATAAGGTCTTTATTAGTTCATCACGGATATAAGCTTAATGACAGTAAAATTAATCTTCTGGCATTTGAGGCAGAAAAGATTTTTCATGGAACGCCCAGCGGTATCGATAATACAGTTGTTGCGCTGGAAAAGCCTGTTTACTATGAAAGAGGCAGCATCGAAATACTTAATCTTAAATTTCCCTTGTCTTTTATTATTGCTGATACAGGGATAAGATCAGACACAAAAAAAGTAGTTGAGGACCTCAGGAAAAGATATGAGAAAGACGAGGTAAAACATTCAGCTATCCATGATAAGATAGAAATGGTCACAAGACGGGCAAGGCCAGCATTAGAGCAGGGCCATCTTGTTGAATTGGGGATGCTGATGCTTGAGAACCATAATCTTCTGAAGGAACTTAAAGTCTCATGCAGCGAGCTTGATGCTCTTGTCAAGGCAGCCATAAAAGCAGGAGCATATGGCGCAAAGATGGCAGGGGCGGGCAGAGGCGGTCACATAATAGCCTTAGTGGATGAGCCAAATAGAGACGAGGTCTTCAAAGCTCTTGAGGATGTCTCTCCAAGAATAATCATTACAGAGGTAAAATGAGTTTTATTGAGTCAGCAGGCAAATACAAAGGCCTGGTGAACAATGAGCTTGAATCTTTTTTTTCCGATATGGTTTTAGATACATCAGATAGTTTCATAAGCTTTTGCTATGATGTCATAAAAAGATATTCTTTGTCTGGGGGGAAGCGTCTCAGGCCGGTATCAATGATCCTTGCATATAATGCCTGCAGAGGAGAGGACAAGAAAATAATATTACCTGCTCTTGCTATCGAACTACACCATACTTATTCCCTTATTCTTGACGACATAATGGATGAAGACGAAACAAGAAGGCATAATCCTACAGTATATAAGATAATGAAAGATTATTTCCTTAAGAACTTTCAAGACCAGGAGTATGATGGCTCATTATTCTCAAAAAGATCATCAAGGTTTGCTGCAAGCTTCGGCATAATGCTTGGAAATATTACAAACATCCTTTCAAAACAATTGATAGTTAAATCTGATTTCAACGAAGAGATGAAATACAAAGCATTAAAACTTATGGAAGATACAGACAGGCAGATATATCATGGCCAGATGCTTGATGTGCTCATGGAGCATAAGCAGGAAGTGACAGAAAAACATTATCTGGAGATGATTAATCTGAAGACGTCTGTGCTTTTTGGTCTTGCATTCCAGCTGGGAAGCTTGTTTGCAGGCAAGGATGAGCATACCCAGCACATGTTCAGGGAATTCGGCACAATATCTGCCCTGAGCTTCCAGATCCAGGATGATATAATTGACCTTATGGGAGATAAAGGGCATGAACAGGGTTCTGATATAAAAAAAGGAAAAAAGACACTCCTTGTGATAAAGGCTCTGGAAAAAGCAGATGATTACCAGAAAAAGATTCTTATGAAAATATTTGGGGATAGCAGAGCTGATGAGAACGCAATAATGAAAGTTATCGGGATAATGAAGGACACAGGCGCCCTGGATTATGCCAGGAAATTCGCAATCTCAAAAAACAACGATGCCAAAGAGATACTTAAACGACTAGATTTAGATTCTTATCATAAGCAGATTTTTTCAGAATATGCTGATTTCTTATTCAATCGCAGCTCTTGATCTCTTCAATTACCCTATCGATACATAATTTAAGCCATTCTGTGAATTTATCAGGAATCTCTGAGATTTCTTTTTTGAGCTCGTCCATTGAAACCCATCTCCAGTCAGAGACTTCTTCAGGATTTGGATTTGGTTCAGAGTCATATCTGCCAAACAGCACATGATCATATTCATGCTCAGTGAGCTCTCCAAGCTCTGCTTTGTAGATGAAGCTGAACTTCTCTTCAAGCCTGCATGAGAACCCCATCTCTTCCTCCAGCCTTTTTTCAGCTTCCTGGATAAGCTCTTTTCCAGGCTGGGGATGGCTGCAGCATGTGTTTGTCCATAAGTCAGGTGAATGATATTTTTTTAGAGAACGCTTCTGGAGCATAAGTTCTTTTTTTGAGTTGAAGACAAATATAGAAAAAGCCCTGTGCAGTTTTCCTGATTTGTGGACTGAAAGCTTTTCAGATATTCCTATCTCTTTGTCATTCTTGTCTACGAGAATTACTTGCATATATTAAGAAAAAAGAAAGGAGTATTTAAGGGTGTTGAAAAATACTAACTATTTGTTAAGTAGTGTTTCAATTGTTTCTCGGAGTACTGTTGGATATACTGGTTTTTGATAATAGGAGACTCTTTCTGGATCATAACCAAGTTTTCTGGCATGTTCAGTGAACTCATTTTTTCTAATCCATCCAGAGGTAACCATATAGATTGCAGGTCTTTCAGCTGGATCAGGTATATCTTTGGCTAACTCTTCCATGTATTCGCTTCCATATTTTCCAGGTAAAGCCTCATCAAGGAGGATAAGATTGACTGAATTGTCAAGTTTAGCACTTGCCTCAGTAGTATTTTCCGCAAAAATCAACTCATATGCTTGCTTTTTAAAAATTAGTCTGTACAATTCCCAAATACTTTTATCATCATCAACAATTAATATTTTTGCCATATTTTTTCACATATAATGATTGATTTGAGAAGGAAGTTGGCAGTTATATAAAAAGCTGATGTTGATCCCATACCTGGCTACATGATTTAATCTCAATTACTCAATTCACACAAAGCTCAGTACAGGTCTGCATTGGATTAGATAAGCTAAGTTTAAAGGGTATTTCTCCTTCTACAGAACATCCATTTAGGGTCTTACACCTATTCTCCTCAGCATCATAGTAAATCCCGAAAACCTTTCCGCAGTCTCCGCTTGGCACTGGTTCAGGCACAAAGCACAAAGGATTGTTTTTTGGCTCTTTGACAACATTGGCGTCTGCAGCCTTTCTGCATCCTGCAACAGACAGCAGCAAAAGAATCATCAGTGCAAAAATTATCTTTTTCATAATTTTGAAAAATCAGTCCGAATATTTAAATTTTAGGAATATTCTTAGGAATATTTTTATAATCCTGAAATATTGATGAATCTATGAAAGAATTGATTGATTCATTAGACAAGACAGATAAAGTTGACTACCTGCTAGACACATGCTTTTTTGTGCATGTTTTCAAGCACGACCACGTTAAGAAGCTGGCTGATTTTTGTGAAAACAATAATGTTGGAATGTCTTCTTTTAACCTGGGGGAGATGGAGCACATACATCATAATTTTCCCGGACAGATGATGCACCATGTCAGGAGCTTCTTAAAAGAAAAGCGGATCAGCAGCGTGCCTGTAAATGCATTTCCAGGCAACAGGGATTCAGAGACAGCATATGTGAACAGCTTTGATCCGGATATCCTGAGGATAATCCCGGATGCCAGCGACGCTGTCCTTTTTGTC
>JAFGSP010000022.1 GCA_016934775.1 Candidatus Woesearchaeota archaeon
GTGAGAACCCAGTTCACTAAAAAATTGTTTAGCAATTTTTGGTGTCCCGAAAGTCTCTGACTTTCGATGATCTCACACTCTCCTTTCTGGATGCGCGACTTTGCAGTATAGGTTTAATAATCAGATGGAGGCGACTAAGTTAGTTTTGATAATATTTTTATTATCTCTATGACTGCCTTTTCTTCCCCTGTCTCAGGCGGAATTCCTATTATATTCACTTTCTCTATCATTCCGAATTTCTTCATCAGCTTTAGGTTATAGCCAAGATCAAAGTCATGCAGGCTGCACACATTATCGAGCTGTATTTTGTCTATGTCTGTTATCAAGGAAACTTCTTTTGCGTTGATGACTGTGTCTATCATCGTGAGCTCTTTCTGCTTAGGAAAGTCTTCGCTCGGATCTAATTCTATGAACTCATGTCCAGGAAGGGCTTTCTTAAGTTTGGGAATAAGTTTTACAGGAAGAGAATCTTCATCTACAAGAAGGTTGCCTAAAATATAGATTTTCATAATGAGATAAAATGAAGATTATTTTTTATGTTTATCCATGTATTCATAAGCGCATAGCTTTATTATCTTCAGCGGGAGCATGGCGCATTTTATTCTGACATGGCTTAACTTAATCCCAAGCAGCTCCAACACATCCTCTTTCTCTAGTTTTTTTATATCTTCAATAGTTTTTCCCTTGATATTCTCAGTAAGCATGGATGCTGATGCAGTTGAGATAGCGCAGCCGTGACCTGAGAACTTAACATCACATACCTTATTGCCATTGAACTTCAGCTCTATATCAAATGAGTCCCCGCACAACGGGTTAGAGTCATGTGCTTTTGCATCATGCTCTTTCAGATGACCGAAGTTCTGCGGATGCTCGTAGTGATCCAGGATGTTCTCCTGGTAGATGTCTAGGCTCATTTTTTTCCGAATATCTTCTTGACTTTCTCCAGGCCCTCTATCATTATGTCTATCTCTTCTTCTGTGTTGTATATGTAGAATGATGCCCGTGTCGTTGCAATCTGGCCCAGCCTCTCAGTGAGCGGTTGGGCGCAGTGATGTCCTGATCTGACGGCAACGCCGTATTCTGTGTCCAGGATAGAGCCAGTGTCATGAGGATGGATGCCGCTTAGGTTGAATGCCACAAGCCCTGATCTTGCCTCAGGGTCATGAGGGCCGTATATTACAGAGCCATCTAATTCAGAAAACTTGTCAAAAGTATATCTTAAAAGATTGACATCATGCTTCCTCACATTGCCCATGCCCACTTTTTTCAGGTAATCTACTGCTGTTCCTAATGCGATGCCTGAGGCTATGTCAGGTGTGCCTGCCTCGAATTTCCAAGGCAATGAATTCCATTTACTCTCCTGGAGATGGACTTCCCTTATCATGTCCCCCCCTCCTAAAAAGGGGTGCATTTTTTCCAGCATCTCTTTTTTAGCATAAAGGCTGCCTGATCCTGTGGAAGAGAGCATCTTATGTCCTGAGAACGCCATGAAGTCGCAGTCCAGCCTTCTCACGTCAACAGGCATATGGGGCACGGATTGCGCGCCGTCCAGGACAAATACAGCGCCATAATCATGCGCCATCTTTGCTATATCCCTCACAGGGTTTATCGTGCCGACAACATTAGATGCGTGGACGCATGTCACTATCTTTGTCTTTTCAGACATCTTTTCATGCAGGTCATCCATGTTAAGTGTGCCGTTGTCATGTATATCAACGTGCTTCACCACAATTCCGTTCTCTTTGAGGAACTGCCATGGCACTATGTTAGCATGGTGCTCCATCACAGTGCTCAGGATCTCGTCTCCCGGCCTGAGGTTGTGCATGGCATATCCGTACGCCACTAAATTCATGGCCTCTGTAGCGTTCCTCACAAACACAGTCTCTTCAAAAGGATGCCTGGCATTGATGAACTTGCCTACTTTCTTATGTGCCTCGTCATACATATCAGAGGCTTCTTCTGACATTGTATGCACTCCTCTGTGTATGTTAGCATTGTGCTGTGTGTAATAATCATTGATAGCACCTAATACCTGCATCGGCTTCTGGGTCGTAGCTGCGTTGTCAAGATAGACAAGCTTCTTTCCGTGTATCTTCCTCTCAAGTATTGGGAAGTCTTCTCTTATCTTCTCTATGTTCATCTGATCACCTGCATTATCTTTTCTTTAACTTCATCATCTTCAATCTTTTCTGTTATTTCTGATAAGAATCCTTGCACTACCAGCTTTTCAGCGTCTTTTCTTTTTATGCCGCGGCTCATCATGTAGAATATTTCTTTCTCGTTTGGCCTGCCTAAAGTTGCGCCGTGAGATGCAGAGACATCATCAGCGTCTATTTCAAGAGAAGGTATTGAATTTGAGATAGCGCCCTCTCCCAGCATAAGTGTGTGGTCTGCCATGTATGAGTTTGTGTTCTGGGCATCTTTGGATATCTTTATCTTTCCCCTGAACACTGCCTCTGCCTTATCATCCAGAACGCCTTTCACAAGGATGTTGCCCATTGTGTTAGGAGTATTATGGAAAATATCTGTGGTAAAGTCAAACTTTTGGTCTTTTTTTCCGTAGAACATGCCGTATGCTTCAGAGCATGAGCCAGGGCCGTCAAGGTCAGTCTTTATCGATATCCTGCTGAACTTTCCTCCTGCCTGGGAGAATAACCAGTCTGCTTTCGCGTCCCTTACTGCCTTTGCAGACCAGTATGAGATGCTGATAACATTATCTTCCCAGTTTCTGAAGCTCTGGAACCTCAGTCTTGAGTTATCTCCTAAAAATGCTTCTACTGCATCGTTTCTAATGGCAAGATAGCTGCCTTTTTCAGAGCAGTGCTCTTCTGTATATACAAGGGATGAGTTTTCTTCCATTATTATCAGGGTGTGGCTCATGATGCCTCCTTTCCCTGTTACTGTGAACTTGTTTTTCAGCACAGCATCTGTGTTTTTTGGCAGATAGATGAACACACCGTCATCGAAAAAGGCCGAATGCAAGGCCATATACTTATCTTCTGATTTTTGGGACAGGAGATGCTTTATTATTATCTCTGGGTGCTCCTTCATAGCTGTCTTAAGATCTATGAATATTGCATTTTTTGAGCCGAAGAACTCTATCTTCTGTGATATGGGCGTGAATGACGCAGGGTCTTCTTCTATGCCTGAATATTTCCATGACTCTGTCTTTGGAGTAGGCGGGGGGAGCATGAGATACTGCTCAAAATAGTTTAGTCTCTTCTTTATTATCTCTTTAGGTTCTTCATTGTACATTTTTTTAAGATATTTTTGGTCATACATCTTAACCAACCGAGCCCTCCATGTTCAGTTCAATAAGCCTGTTGAGCTCTATTGCGTATTCCATTGGCAATTCTCTCACAAATTCGTCCATAAACCCCCTGACTATCATGCCGAGGGCCTGCTCTTCAGAAAAGCCGCGGCTCATAAGGTAGAAGAGCTGCTCTTCAGAAACCCTGCCTACAGATGCCTCGTGCCCTATAGAGACATCTTTCTCTTTTATCTGCATATAAGGGATTGTGTCTGTGGCTGATTTTTCATCCAGGAGGAGGGCATCGCAGACAACATTTGACTTGACGTTCCTGCATCCTTTGTTCACGTGCAGAAGGCCTCTGTAGGTTGTCCTGCCGCCATCTTTTGACACTGATTTAGATGTTATTTGTGAAGTTGTGTTCGGTGCCTTATGTATCATCTTTGCGCCTGCATCCTGGTGCTGGCCTTTTCCTGCGAATGCCACAGAAATTACTTCACCATGGGCGCCCTCTTCCATGAGGAATACTGCCGGGTATTTCATAGTCAGCTTAGATCCGAGGTTGCCGTCTATCCACTCAATTCTTGAATTTTTGTATGCGTATGCCCGCTTTGTGACAAGGTTGTAGACATTGGTCGACCAGTTCTGGATCGTCGAATATCTTATTGTCGCGCCCTCTAATGCAACCAGCTCTACAACAGCGCAGTGCAGCGAATCCGAGGAATATACAGGGGCAGTGCACCCCTCAACATAATGCAAATAGCTTCCTTTGTCTGCTATTATCAAAGTGCGTTCGAACTGGCCTATATTTCTGGCATTTATCCTGAAATACGCCTGCAACGGCAAGTCTACTTTTACACCTGCGGGAATGTAGATGAACGAGCCGCCTGACCAGACAGCAGTGTTCAATGCTGCGAACTTGTTGTCTGTAAAAGGTATTATTTTGCTGAACCATTTCTTGACTATATCTGGGCGGTCTCTTAATCCGCCGTCCATGTCAAGGAATATGACCCCTTTTTCCTGAAGGTCTTTCTTGAGGTTGTGGTAGATGACTTCTGATTCATACTGCGCTCCGACACCTGCCAGGAATTTCCTCTCTGCTTCCGGTATGCCAAGCCTGTCAAATGTCTTTTTTATGTAATCAGGGACATCCTCCCAGCTAGTTGCCTGCTCTCCTTCAGGCCTGCTATAATAATGGATGCCATCAAAATCTATTGTGCTGAGGTCAGCTCCCCATTTTGGCAGGGCTCTTTCCTTAAAGTGCCTGTATGCCTTTACCCTGATTTCTGTCATCCATGCAGGTTCTTTCTTTATCTTAGAAATCTGTCTTACAATATCCTCATTGAGTCCTTTTCCTGTCTTAATTGAGAATCTTTCAGGATCATGAAAACCATATTTATACTCAGTATTGATAGTTGCAGCGTCCGGCATCATGCATCAGCTTGTAATGATTCATAGCCTTTTTTTTCGATTTGCTCAGCCAGCTCAGAATTGCCTGACTTTATTATTTTTCCGTCTCTTAATATGTGCACAAAATTCGGCTTTATGTGATGCAGTATCCTCTGGTAGTGGGTTATGACAACAACGCCGAGCCCAGGGCCGACTAGGCTGTTGATCCCTGAGGCTACGATGCGGAGGGCATCCACATCCAGCCCGGAGTCAGTCTCATCAAGGATAGCGTATTTTGGGCTGAGGACAGCCATCTGTAAAATTTCAGTTCTTTTTTTCTCACCGCCTGAGAATCCCACGTTTATGTGCCTTTTTGCAAATTCTTTGTCCATCTTCAGAAAGGCCATCTTCTCATATAGGTATTTCATGAAATCCATGACATTCATCTTCTCTCTCACTTCATTGTATGCTGTCCTCAGGAAGTTTGCCAAGGTCACCCCAGGTATCTCTGAGGGGTATTGAAAACTGAGAAACAAACCAGCCTTGGCTCTCTCATTCACAGGCATGGCAAGAAGGTCTTTTCCGTCTATAGTGACTTTGCCCTTTGTTATAGTGTACTTAGGGTGACCCATTAGTGCATAGGATAATGTGCTTTTTCCAGAGCCGTTTGGCCCCATTATCGCGTGTATCTCTCCTTTTTTTATCTCCAAAGATATTCCTTTGATTATCTCTTTATTCTCTACTTTAACGTGTAAGTTCTCTATCTTCAGCATTTTTTCACCCATAGCAGATCTTGCAGTCTTCGCTGGTATGTATGTGGTCGTGGCATACCTTGCAGATGAACTTCGTCTTTTTTATATGTGAAAGTATCTTCTGCACTTCTGTCCTGAAATCAGTCTTGTTATCGATTATTGCCTGAGATGATTCAGCTATCTCCTTAAGAACATTATCAGTGAAGCAAACCTCACTTCCCCTCTTATTCTTAAGATATTGGGAAACAGCGGGCTCTGTCAATCCTAGAATAGATGCTATCTCTTTCTGCTTCAGCCCTTTCTTCTTCATGGCAAGCACATACTCCTTTCTCAGGGCAGGCAGCACAAACCATACCTGCACTTCTTGCGGCGTATCCATAAAGGAAGTTAACAATTGTTAAGAATATTTAAATCTTGTGTAGAAAAAAGAAAAAAATCAATATTCCTCTACATATTTCTGGAAATATGCACGGGCATGGCTGCACACAGGGCATTGGCTCGGAGCCTCTTTACCTGTATGGACGTGTCCGCATTCCCTGCAGACCCATCTCTGTCCCTCGTCAGCCTTGAACACTTCTTCCTTTTCCACATTCTCAAGCAAATCTCTATATCTCTGCTCATGCCTCTTCTCTATCTCTGCTATCAGCCTGAACGAGTTTGCTATCAATGGAAAGCCCTCTTCAGTGGCCTTTTTCTGGAACTCAGGGTAGAGTGATGTCCACTCTTCCTCTTCCCCTTCGGCAGCTGCCAGCAGGTTTTCTTTTGTAGTTCCTATCTTTCCTGCAGGATAGCTGGCTCTGATTTCCACCATGCCGCCTTCAAGATATTTGAAGAATATCTTTGCGTGCTCTTTTTCGTTCTCAGCTGTTTCGAGAAATAATGCGGCGATCTGCTCAAAGCCCTCTTTCTTCGCTGTTTTTGCGAAGAAGGTATACCTGTTTCTGGCCTGGCTCTCTCCAGCGAATGCCTTCAGCAAGTTCTTCTCTGTTTCAGTGCCTTTTACGGATTTCATAGCTTCCTGAGATAGTTTGGGGATTAATAAGGGTTTTGGTTGCTGGAATAGCTAGCTTAGCCATTCTTCAAATTGTTTCTAAATTTCTGAAATCTTGGAATAATTTATTTTTGCTTTTTATTAGTATTGTCATTTGTTCAATTGCAATCCTATTCAGTATCTCTAACCTGTCAGCTTTAGATTTGTTTTGCTTGATGAAGAGTGCATTAAGAGTTTCTAAGTTTGACAAGCAGACCAACTGTGAAACATTGGCATAGTCTCTAATCTTACCTTTGAGACTTGGGTTTTCCTCTCTCCATTCTTTTGCAGTCATCCCGAACAATGCAAGGTTAAGGATGTCTGCTTCAGTTGCGTAAATGAGATTTTCTTCATCTCTGGATATTTTTTCAGGAATCAGATGTCTTTTTATTGCATAGGTGTGAAGTTTATAATTGATTTTCACAAGATTTCTTTTTATGTCCCAACCTAGTTGTTTTCTTTCGCTTTCTTCTGCCTTTAATCTTTGGAATTCTTTAATCAGATACAGTCTGAACTCAACAGAGATCCAGGAAGCAAATTCAAATGCAATGTCCTTGTGTGCATATGTCCCTCCATATCTTCCCTGTTTGGAGATGATACCTATTGCATTTGTTTTTCCAGTCCATTGTTTAGCAGTAATACTGAAGCTATTGAGTCCTGCCTGCTTTCTAAATCCATCGAATTCGATGGGTTTAAACTCAAGATTGTTTATCTGTTCCCAAATCCCTAAAAACTCAATAGTATCCCTGTTTCTAAGCCAATTCTGGATAATGTAATCGCTTCTTTTCTGATTCTTGTATTTTGCAATATCTGTGAGGCAGATATAATCCTCTTCATCATATACATAAAATCATATCTCATTTCCCAATACTTTTATTTTCTTATTCGTTTTACCCATAATTTATTAGAATATGTTTATATATCTCACACAGAAATGTCCAGTATCCAGTGAGCATTGCAATACATTTTAAAGTATGCTTCTTTTTGGTTATCCTATGCATGATATTCAGTTCATAGAAGACGGACACAAGTATATTGTGAAAGGAAGCGGGCAGAGGCTTATTCCGGCTACTGAATTCTTATCTGATTTCTTCGAGAAGTTCGATGAGGATAAGTGGAGCAAGTATGTGGCTCAGCGTGATAAGATACCAGTGGAAGAAGTGCTGAGGAGATGGAAAGCAAAAGGAGAGGCAGCTGCCAGTTTCGGGAGTCTTGTGCACAGCTACGCAGAGTCTATCATCATGAAGAGGCCATTGCCAGACGCACCCGATACAAGGCACGGCCTGTACTTCAAGGCAGTAGACAGGTTTATGGATGATGAAGGCTACAGGTTTATAGATGCAGAGAAAGTCATAGGCTGCCCCAGGATGGGATTAGGAGGCACAGTGGACGCAGTAGCTGAAGTCGATGGTAAGATATTTCTGATAGATTGGAAGACAAACAGCAAAATCGATAGGTTCGGGTATAATGACAGGAGATGTTTAGAGCCAATCAGTCATTTACAGGACTGTAATTTCAGCAAGTACAGATTGCAGCTTTCCTTGTATAGATATATTCTTGAGGAAGTGTACGGGTGGAAGGTTTCTGGTTTGAGATTGGTGCATCTGAGGCCAGAGGTCTATGATGTGCATGAAGTAGAGTATTTGAAGGAAGAAATAATCAAATTATTAGAGGTTAGCGGGAGGTTGTGATTACATTTAAATATAAGCTTTTCAATCAGGATTCTTGGTGATGGGTTATGGATAATGTTGATTACAGTCCATTAGTTGAGGAGATACAAAAAGTTGCTGATAGCCTGACAGAATTGAATGGGACAGTTATAAAAAAACATCTCTGGCCTTTATTGGAATTAAGCTTAGAGACTGACTTCTACTGGGATATTTCATCTTTGTATGATAGGGTAAGACCGGATTCAAACTGGGCATATGTCCAGAAGCAGCTTGAAGGTATTGCAGGGCAATATTCAACTTAGGGATTGATTGGGCATATAAGAGGATATTCTATATTCTGGATAGTAGGCAGATAAATTTATAATTATAGTATTATTAATATTTGGAGGGGGTACTTTTATATTTAGATTATCTTTACACCTATAAAATGCCTTATTACGGAGAACCTGAAAAAAAAGCCAGGCACGAGCTTATCAATCCTGCATTAGAGAAGGCAGGCTGGGTTGTACAAAATTATAAAACGGCTAATCCGAGAAGCGCCAAGGGTGTTGCTATTGAATATTTCCAGCTGCCAAAAGCAGGAGAAGCTGATTATGTTCTGTTTGTTAACGGGTCTGCCTGTGGTATTATAGAAGCAAAAAAAACAGGAGAAACCCTTATTGGGAAAGAGCCTCAGACAAAAGGATATGCTGAAGGGTTCCCTGCAGATTTCAGATGCGTTGACAATCCGCTTCCTTTTAGATATGAATCTTCAGGAACAGAAACAAGGTTCACAAATAACTGGGACCCTGTACCGAGAAGCAGATTTGTCTTTTCTTTTCATACACCAGAGACTTTTGAAAAATGGATTGAAGATAAAAAAAATACATTTCGAAAAAGGCTTACTGAACTGCCTGAGCTTGATGGGAAAGGGTTATGGGAGGTCCAGAAAAAAGCAATCGTGAATCTTGAAAGTTCCTTTAAACAAGCCAAACCAAGAGCGCTAATCCAGATGGCAACAGGAAGCGGCAAGACTTTTACTGCTGTAAATATTTGTTACAGGCTGCTTGCTCATGCAAAGGCCAAGAAAATATTATTTCTTGTTGACAGGGCAAATCTTGGGAAACAGACTGAACAGGAATTTGAAAAGTTCTGGACTAAAGAAGGCAGGAAATTTACTGAACTGTATAATGTTCACAGGCTCCAGACAAATGCAATTTTAGATTCAGATCATGTCTGCATATCAACTATCCAGAGAGTTTATTCTATGCTTAAAGGAGAAAAGCAGCTCGACCCAGCTCTTGAAGAAAAGTCAGAATATGAACAGGATTTTTCAGTTAAAGCGGCGCCAGTTGAGTACAATGATAAATTTCCAATTGAAATGTTTGATGTTATAATTATTGATGAGTGCCACAGGTCTATTTACAAGTTATGGAAACAGGTTCTTGATTATTTTGATGCTTTTCTAGTAGGGCTTACAGCAACTCCCTCAAAGAGCACAATTGGTTTTTTTAACAATAATCTTGTCATGGAGTACAGCCATGATGAAGCAGTAGCGGACCAGGTTAATGTTGATTTCCAGGTTTATACTATACGGACTAAGATTACTGAGGATGGCTCAAAGATTAATGCAGGGGAAACTGTTCAGAAAAGAGATAAAAGGACCAGAAGAAAACGATGGGAGACTTTGGAAGATGATGTGTCTTATGAAGGGACAGACCTTGACAGGGCGGTTGTTGCAAAAGACCAGATAAGAAGGGTTGTCAGGACATTTAAAGAAAAGCTGTTTACTGAAATCTTCCCAAGAAGGAAACACGTTCCTAAAACCTTAATCTATGCAAAGGACGATAACCATGCAGAAGAAATTGTTGATATTGTAAGGGAAGAATTCAATGAGGGGAATGATTTTTGCGTTAAAATAACTTATAAGACAGAAGGGGAAAAGCCTGACAACCTGATTACTTTTTTCAGAAATAAATTTTATCCGCGTATTGCTGTGACAGTTGATATGATTGCAACAGGCACAGATATCAAGCCTTTGGAGATTGTGTTTTTTATGAGGTCTGTCAAAAGCAGGACTTATTTTGAGCAGATGAAGGGGAGAGGTGTCCGTGTTATAAGAAATGATGATTTTAAGTCAGTTACGCCGGATGGAGATGCTAAAGAGCATTTTGTTATTGTTGATGCTGTCGGCGTTACAGAGAGCGAGGATTTAAGCGATACAAGGCCATTGGAACAAAAACCTAAAATCGGGTTTGAAAAACTTCTGAAAATGCTGCAGTACGGCAAGCCTTCTGTTGAAAACATCTCTTCAATGGCATCCAGATTGTCAAGGCTGCATAAGAAGCTTACAGATAAACAGGTTGATGAGATAAAGCAACTGACAGGCGGAAAGACCCTTGCTGATTTTGCAAAGGATTTTGTTGTTGCAATTGATACAGACAGGATTTATGAAGAAGCAAAAACAAAGTTTAGTGAAGGGGATTATGTTGAGTATAAGCCAACTAAGAAGCAACTTGAGGAAATTGCTCAAAACAGAATGGAAAACGCGCTTGATGATTTTATTAATAATTCAGGATTTTTAAAGAGGCTTCCTGAGATTAAGTCAGAGGCAGAGCAGATACTTGATGATGTTTCTATCGATGAAGTTCGCCAGGCAGGGTTTTCGCCTATTGCTACAGAAAAGGCAAAGACAATAATAAAGTCATTCAAGGAGTTTATTGAGAAGAATAAAGAAGAGTTGACTGCTTTGCAGGTTTTTTATAATAATGGCAGGCTGTACTGGAAAGATTTAAGGGAATTATCAGATAAAATCAAAGCGCCGCCTTACAGCTTAACCCCTTCCAGAATATGGCAGGCTTATAAGCAGCTTGAGAAGTCCAAAGTAAAGGGTGGAGCTAACGGCAGGGTAACAGATTTGATTTCTATTCTGAAATATGAATTAGGCAAGTCCCCGGATATTGAGCCTTTCATTGACACAGTTGACAAAAGGTTTAGCTCGTGGCTGCTTAGGCAGAGGTCGCAAGGTGTAGAGTTTAACCAGGAGCAATTAAGGTGGCTTGAAGCCATAAAGAACCATGTGGCAAACTCCATTGAAATAACAACAGATGATTTCGAGCTGGCGCCATTTGACCAGATGGGCGGATTGGGTCGGGCGGCAAAAGTTTTTGGTGACAAGTTCAACACAATACTTAAAGACTTAGGGGAGATGAGTGTTTGAGGATGGAATTACCTTACGGGTGGGAAACAAAATTCTTCAAAGATTCTTTTAAAAATATATCTCCGGGAGATAAGAAAATAAAAAGAAGAAACTATCTTGATTCAGGAGCTCTTCCGATTATAGATCAAGGTGAAGAATATATAGGGGGTTACACAAACGATGAGACAAAAACTCAAGAAATTAATCTTCCAGTTATTATATTTGGAGATCACACACGAAGGTTTAAGTTTATTTCCCAGAAATTTGCTGTAGGTGCAGATGGAACAAAAATCCTTAAGCCTAAGGAATTTTTATTGCCAAAGTTTGCATATTATCAATGCTTACAATTATCTATACCTAATAAAGGATATTCTAGACATTTTCAGTACCTAAAAAAAAATATGATAAAATATCCAACCAAACTAGAAGAGCAGCAGCAAATCGTCAATGAAATCGAAACCCAATTAACAAGGCTTGATGCTTCTGTCAGGGCGCTGAAGAGCGTTAAGAAAAAGCTGGATGTTTACAGGAAGAGTGTGCTGAAGAGTGCGTTTGATGGTGAGATACTCCCTTTTGAATCAAATAGAAAACCCCTAAAAGAATTAGTTTCAATAGGTAAAGAGCGAGCAAATCCCAAATTTCATCCAAATAAGCCTTATTTAGGAATGGCTCATATTGAATCTTTATCTGGTAAAGTTTTAGAGACACATTATGCTAAAGAGATGAAAGCAACTTCAGCAGTTTTTAGTTCTGGAGATGTTCTATATGGAAGACTTAGACCCTATTTGAACAAAGTAGTATGTCCAGATTTTTCAGGATTATGTTCCACTGAATTTATTATACTTAAACCAAATAAATCAGTCTTATCAAAATTTCTTGCGTGGAGACTTCGGACATCAGAGTTTGTAAATTTCGCAAATAGCTTAAACTCGGGAGATAGGCCAAGAGTTAAATTTTCTCAAATTTCAGAATTTGAGATTAACTTACCTGTTATTGAGGTGCAGCAACAAATCGTCTCCGAGATCGAATCCCGCTTCTCAGTCATCGACAAATTAGAGCAAACCATTGACAATTCTTTATTAAAGGCAGAACAATTAAGGAAATCAATATTAAAATCAGCGTTTGAGGGGAGGCTTGTAAAATGAAAGAAGAAGTGTTTTACTGTAAAAAATGCAAAATAGAGATAGGAGGGCATAACCAGTATCTGCATGACGGCATGTGTGATGACTGCTATTTTGATGAGTATTTTCCGGATGAGTTTGTTATGCTTCCTGAATTGCTGGCAGAAAATAAAAAAGATATAAAGTCAATTTTTAATAAGGGA
>JAFGSP010000023.1 GCA_016934775.1 Candidatus Woesearchaeota archaeon
ATCAAGGTCTGGGAAATATCTTAGACTTTGCTGAGTCTGGAAATGGGCTTGCAGAAAAACTATCTAAATTTCATCTGAAAAAAGACGATCCTAACTCTGATTCAGGATATTATGAGTTCAGTACAAGAGGATACAATATCCCAATAATAGGATTATCGGGAGTAAGAAGGAAATTTGCAGAACAAATTTTTAGTGGAAGAAAAGAATCTTTTAGAGATACTATGAATATATTGCATTCCTGGGGCATCAACACAATCAGAATATATCTATTTACACCTGAGTATGTTAATGAAAATACTATTCCATCAGAA
Source organism: Candidatus Woesearchaeota archaeon (assembly GCA_016934775.1). Classification (GTDB taxonomy): domain Archaea; phylum Nanobdellota; class Nanobdellia; order Woesearchaeales; family GW2011-AR15; genus JAFGSP01. The sequence goes on from JAFGSP010000023.1 coordinate 312, forward strand.
CATAAGATCAGCATCTGCAAACTTGTAACAGCAGAAGATCAACTGAGATTTCATGCTGATGTTTCTGACACCTATAAGGTATGTGGGATGGTAGGAAGTCCCAGATCATACGACCCCCCTAAAAGATCCCCTCGCAGAGAAGAAAGTATGGAAAGTAAACTAGAGTTTGCCAGAAAATGGAATGAAAAAAGAGGTTTTAGAGGATATAAGATTTCACCTGATCCAAGGCACACTCAATATCAGAATGAAAAGCGGAGAAGTCCTGATGACATTCATATTCCCTACAAAGATCAGCATGATTAAGTATTAAATTCTATCTAACCCCGCCGAAGGATTTAAATTAAAAAAATATATGCTCCAATAAATGAAAATAAAGAAAGTTGCTGTTGTTCTGCCATGCCTAAATGAAGAGAAGACAGTCTCGGATGTTATTGACAAAATAAAAGATGTATCAAAAAAGCTTAAAATCAATTTTATCATTGTCGCTGTGGATGATGCTTCAGACGACAATACACTAAAGATATTAAAAAAAAAGATAAAAACAGTTGTCTCATTAAAAGAGCGAGTGTCCCTGGCTGAAGTCATAAGGCAAGGCCTGAAAGAGGCTCTTAAACATAAGCCGGATATTGTAATACATATCGATGCAGACGGCCAATATAACCCAAAAGAGATACCAAAATTAATCTCGCCAATATATAAGAACCAGGCGGATTTCGTTTTGGGAACAAGAGACATATGGGCCCTTGACCACATGCCATTCAAAAAGAAGTTTGGTAATTCATTTTTTTCATTTCTTATGTCCTTAATGTTAAAGAGAAGGATCACAGATGCCCAGACAGGTTTCAGGGCAATGAGCTATGAGGCAGCCAAAGACCTGATACTAATCGCATCTTATACCTATACACAGGAAGAGCTGATAAGGATCTCAAAAAAAGGATACAAGATCAAAGAAGTCCCAATCTCATTCAGAAAAAGAAAACACGGCAGGAGCCGGCTGGTATTGTCCTCATTCAGATATGGCCTCTTTGTACTGAAGGACTTGATTAAGATAATGACAGAACGCAACTAATTCTTCTTGTATATCTGCACTGTCTGATGCCCGTCTTCAGTCTCAATTATTTCCCTAATAAGTTTGTAGTTCGTCTTAAATGCCTCTTCAGCAAACATATCATAAGATGGCCTATAATCTGTCCTTTTTTCTTCAGAAACTGTATCTCCTGAAAAGAAAAGCACAACATAATCGACCTGTTTACCTGCCACTATGGATCCTGGTCGGAAATCCCGCGGAAACCCACCGAAGGACCATTTGAGGTAATAACCCTCATTCTTCCTGAACTCAGCCAGTATCTTATATCCTTTCCCGTATATGTTTGACAGATACCTTATATCCCAGTATTCTGTGTGGCCGTTTGACAAAAGAAGGATAGCCAAAGAATCTTGGCAGTCATCCTCTATTTCTATAATCCGGAAAATCTTCTCTCCCAGGCTGACATTTTCCGAGGGCAGGTGCATCTCCCTGAATTGCCCGTATCTGTCCGGCCTGACAATTTCCAGCCTGTTGTTGTAGAAAACAGGAATATAAGCCAGCCCAAAAGGGATAACTGAGGAAAGCACTATCGCAATACAATATAATGAAAAAACAGAGACCAATACCATTTTTGCATTTCGTGACAATTTCAGATCCGTAACAACTCTTGAGATAAGCAGAGGGATAATAAAATAGACAGGGACCCATTTTGTATATGATTTGATAGGGATAAAAAGGAATACCAGGTAAGGCATGAACAAAGTGAATAATAACATCACTTCCTCCGCCCTCTTCCTTGCAGCCATAGTATATATAACAGACGCCAATGCCAGGCTCCCGAAAAGGATCCCGAGGTTCGGATAGAACATTGAATCCCAGAAATAGAGAAGATTTTCCGGAGATAATAAAGCAAAATTTTTCTTATCTATCTCAATCTGCTCATTAGAAAATCTTTCACCTGTGCTTCTCAGTATCCTTCCTGAATTATCAGCATACCAGCTGCCGGCGATCGCGGCCACAATCAATAAGACAATCATCAGATTAACAGCTGTCTGCCTGAACTCTCCTCCCTTCTTCCTCCTGATAAGCGAAACGACTGAATAGAAAAGAGACTGAGGCAAAAGATAGATTATTGAGTCATATCTTGTCAGAAGAGCCAGTCCAAGCGAAATTCCCCAGCCCACTGAATCCTTTGTTTTCCCAAGATAATCAGTATTTAGCATTAGCCAGAAACTGAGGCTGGCAAAACACATCAGATGAAATTCCCTGTAGGTTTCCCTGGACAGAGAGATTATTACAGGAAATGACGAAATAAGGACAGCTGCAAGCAAGCCGGTCCTTTTTGAATACAGCAATGATCCTATCTTATACACGCTAAGGACCAGTATTCCCAGGTAGATTGAGTTGATCACAAGCTCATTCTTTGTGCGCATGCCAAAAAAATAATAGAATGGCATGAAGGTAATTTCTATTAACGGAGGCTGATTATTGTCCCTGCTGAAAAGGTAATCTATCTTTGGCTTAAGCTCCAGCTCCTGAATCTCTGACAGTTCCATCACAAATTCCTTTCCATTTCCTCGCGGAGCATACTCGTCAAGAATTATCCAAAGAGTATTAACAAGCAATACAAGAACAAGAAAAATAGAAAAAAGACTGGCTGAATTAAGTCTGAATATTCTGTTTTTTATACTGAATCTAGACATTTCACCCATCCCAAATTAAGAACCATGAAATAATTATTTAAATAATCTTCCAAACTAATTAAATGTATAGGGGGTTTTGCGGGATAATGGACATCCAGAAAACAAAGTCTTTTTTATTCAGGCGCAGGATTGTAATAGCCTTGGCAATTTTGATACTATTATCTATCTCAATTAACCTTTGGTGGATCATTGCAGACAACTATCCTCCAAGAGGAGACGGCTTAGAAATAGTCAATGAAGCTCTTAATCTATACTACAAAGATACAGGCCAAGATTATCAGATTGTCATCCCGTATTATACAGGTCCACCTTTTTTTCCAAGTATTGTCTCATATTATTACAGGATTTTCGGAGTGTATTCAAAAAATGAGCTTGTCCTGAACGCTGTTTTTCTCTGTGTCCTGTTGATTGGAGCATATAAGCTCGGAGAGCATATATACAATAAAAAAGCAGGTCTGTTGTCTGCAATAATCACAGCATCTTTGTTCGGCGTATTGATCGGCTCAAAATCCAATTTCAGAGAATTCCACCTGCTCTGCCTTTTGCCCCTGACATTCTATTTCATGCTCAGGACAGAATATTTCAGGGATCTGCACTATTCTCTTCTTTATGGCATGATGCTCGGGATATGCGGACTTATAGACTACTATGTCGGCTTCATGTTCCTGCCGGTCTCACTCATCCATATTATTTTCGGCACCAGGAAATTACAGGAAAAAAAATCAAAAAAATCGAAGATCCTGAAAAATATTGCCGTGACTTTTGGCGTGGCTTTCATTATTGGAGGATTATGGTATGTCTTAAACATAGAATATCTCTGGCAGACATTCATGTCAAGATCTTCCATAATTGAGCACGGTCATTCTCCATTCAGTCTTTTTTCGTTTCAGAGAGTCATGATAAATCTCTTCCTGATAATAAATAATGATACTGGATTTATCTATGGAGGATTATTCCTGATATCCATGGCCTGGTTATTCACAAAAAGAAAAAAGACAGAAAGTGAATTGCTGCTGATATGCTCATTTGCCCTGCCTTATCTGATCTGGATATTCATCCCCTATTACTCAGAGCAGGTTGTGAGGCCCTTGCTTTACACGATCCCGATAATCATTTCAGGCTTCATAGATAAGATCAGAGCGTCTCCAGGAAAACAACTTCTGAAACTTACCATAATCATATATGCTTTAGGGATAATATTCTCGCAGGCAACCGGTGTCTCCTTTATCAATCCCAGGTTCAGGGACGGACAACTCTGCTTAGACAGGTTTTCGCTCATAAACAGGGCGTTGGGCCTGCCTCAGGATAATCCCAGCATAATTGAGAGAGTATTTATGGAAACGCAGGAAAACACGGTCTATAATACTACTTATCTTTTGGTGTCCAATGACCATGTCCATTTCTGGGACCTGCTTTATATGAGAAACATAAATAAGCAGGGATACAGGGTGTTTGCATATTTCAGGGGCCCAGGCTTTGAAAAATGGGGCTATGATGATAATGTTGTAAACGGATTCATATACAACTTCAACATCACAGAAATGATACATTCAGAAGAATTTGATTATATATTTGTATTTGTCCCAAAAGAATATCCTGAAAAAGGGGTTCAAGATAATAATTTCAGACCCTCTTTGGAAATCATTGAGCTTGAAGAGTTTGAGAAAAATTATTGGCAATCTTCAATAATTCACGGCAACAATGATTCAGAGGAATTCTTCACAAACCTTCTGGTCTATAAAAGAAAAACATATTGAAAAGAATAATCCTACTAAAGTTCAGTCAATAAATCTGCGGTAGCAGGATTCCAGCATCATCAGCGCCCATAGTTTCCTGCTGTTGACAAGCCTGGAACGGTTGAAATCATCAAGTATCCTGAATACAGCTGCCCTGTCAAGATATCTTTCCTCGACCAGTCTTGATGACTCCATGATATTCTGAAAGTGCTCATTTATCCCTTGATCAGCCCAATCCACTACAGGAGTATAGAACGGAAACTTTTTTCTCTTCCAGATAAAAGAAGGCAGGTCTTTTGATACAGCCTTCCTGAGCAGGCCCTTGTTGATCCTGTTCACACGTATGCTTGTCCTGGCAATCTTATCCGCAAGCCTGTGGTCAAGGTATGGCACTCTTGCTTCAACAGAATGTGCCATGCTCATCTTATCCAGCCTTGCCAGTATATAATCCGGCAGCCATGACTTAACATCGTTCTCAAGAAAGTAATAGTTTGCTCTTGCAAAACTATTGGTCTTTTTCATCTCATTCCTGCTGACAGGCCTTTTTATCAGACAGCCTGCCTGCTCATCAGTAAACAAAGAGATAGTTGACTCATATGCGCTGGAATAGTCAAGTTTCCCAGACATAAGATTTTTCAGCCTCTGTTTTCCTTCTGCCCCCATGCCTACAGGATAATTGAAAAGGCAGTTAAGCCATTTCTCAGGGATCACATGCGCTGCTGAATAGGCCGCTCTTCTGATAAGGAGATTCTTTGCCGCCATGTCATAATACCTAAGATTGTTATAATAGACATATCCCCTGAACAATTCATCAGCTCCCTCGCCAGTCAGGGCTACTGTAACTTTTTTTGATGCATATCTTGATAATAAGAAAGTTGACACAGCAGTCGGATCTGCAATCGGCTCTTCAAGATGGTCCACTACTTTTGGTATGGATTTTATGAATTCCTCTTTACCTACCATAATAGGATTATGGTCTGCTCCAAAATAATCTGAGACTTTTCCTGCATAGTCAATCTCATTGGTTTTCCTCTGGCCTTCAAACGCAATTGTGAATGTCTGGACCGGCCTTTCTGAACTTCTGCTCAGGCAATGCAGCAGGATGCTCGAATCAAGACCCCCAGACAAAAAAAGGCCAATGGATACGTCTGAGATCATCCTTTTCTCAACTGAATCTTCAAGAATGTTCCTTATATCATTTATAGTTGATCGCTCAGGGTGTTTTTCAGGGCGGGCACTGAAAAAATAATACTCTTTTTCAGAAAATATCCTTTTGCTGATCTCCAGGTAATGGCCTGGCCGGAGCTTATTTATCCCTTTGATAAATGTTTCAGGAGATTTCACATACCTGTATCTCAGATAGTTCCCTAATACAGGATCGTTGAGTTCTCTTTTTATCTCTTTATATTTCAGCAAAGCCTTTATTTCAGACGCAAACAATATCCCCTCATTATCTCTGCAATAATACAAAGGCTTGATCCCGAACCTGTCCCTGGCCAAAAACAGTTTCTTTTTTTCAGAATCCCATAAAGCAAAAGCAAACATGCCGTTAAATCGGGATAAGCAGCCAATGCCGTATTCCTCATAAGAATGCACAATGACTTCAGTATCAGTTCCTGTAGAAAACCTGTGGCCCTCTTTTTCAAGATTATGTCTCAGCTCATCACTGTTATATAGCTCTCCGTTGAATATGACAACTATAGAATTATCCTCATTAAACAAAGGCTGGTGCCCGTTCTCAAGGTCCCTGATGCTCAGCCTCCTGACACCCAGCATCAACTTATCGTCTGTAAAAAAACCCTCTGAATCCGGGCCCCTGTGCTTCATTGACCTGACAGCAGTCTTCAGAAGGTTTTTATCTGAGAATCCATAGACTCCAAAGATGCCGCACATGGATCTGTAACAATATCCTTAAAT
>JAFGSP010000024.1 GCA_016934775.1 Candidatus Woesearchaeota archaeon
CAGCGGTCTGGCTGCCAACCAGCTCGGCATAAGGCACAGGATATTGGTTTTCAAAATGATTGGAAACAAAATCATAACTCTTCTCAATCCTGTCATAATATCATCGTCTATTCCTTTTTTCTCATTAGATATGTGTGCCAGCATGCCTGGGATCTTGAAAATAAAAAAAAGGTGTCTAATCATAAGAATCAGATACATCGACCTCAAAAAAAAAGAAAACTATGTGACACTATATGGCTCAATCGCATGCACGATGCAGCATGAGCTTGACCACCTGGACGGAAAGCTCATAGTGGATTGAAAAAGAACTCTAAATGTCAAAAACTCACAACCACTATCGGTCAATAGACCGGTAGCTAAATTGCCAGGGGCAATTTAAAATCACATAGTGAATTTAGCTCGTCCTACGGACTTGGGTTGCTCGTTCCTGAGCACTTATTATAACACGTTGTTCCACCAATCAAATAGATTGGTGGTATACTAAGTATCAAAAGCTTGTTGTTCTCATAGTATAAATATTTTTTTATACTTTCTCTGATTGCCTGGATATATGGAAATGATAGCGCAGGGTGCTGAAGCGAAAATATACCTGGATGAAGACAGGATAATAAAACAAAGGCTATCAAAAAAATATCGCCTTCCTGAACTAGATGACACAATAAGAAGATTCAGGACAAGAAGAGAAGCAAAAGTCATCCAGAAACTGCCTGAAGAAGTTCTATCTCCAAAGTTACTGAAAGCTGATGATAAGGATATGAAAATTGAGATGTCTCATATCCAAGGGAAAAAAATCAGAGATATACTTGACAGCAATATCGAGTTATGCACAGAGATTGGAGAAAAAATCGCAACCATGCATAACAACGGAATAATACATGGAGACCTTACAACTTCCAACATGATCTTTTCTGAAAATAAAATATATTTCATTGACTTTGGGCTTAGTTTTTTCTCAGAAAAAATCGAGGACAAGGCAGTTGACCTGCATCTCTTGAAACAGGCATTGGAAAGCAAGCACCATACTATTTCCAAGAAAGCATTTGTACTTGTCATCAAAGGCTATGAAAAACATTCTCATAATTTCAAAGAAATAAAAAACAGGCTGGAGATTGTCGAAGCAAGGGGAAGGAATAAAGCTAAATAATCACTGGACGCCGGTTCCCTGAATGAAAAACCGCACACCGCCTGATGCGCAGGCATCTCCATTACTATTTATTACACTCAGGCTAGACACTTGTATTTTCATATTGTCGCCTGTAGCAACCTCTTTGAGGGCATTGCTTGGAACACTGCATTTATCATCTTCCATACATGTTGTCGCATAAGACCATTCCCTGATACAGGCATTGCCTTTTGGAAGAAAATTAACTGAAAATATTGTCCCATCCCCGTTCCCGTCTGTGACTGTGCCCCCTACGCAACCTGAATTCGGATAACCTGCAATTGTCTCTATGATTACCCCTCCCGGCAGCTGTCCCGGTGAAAGTTTCCTGTAAATATTATCTGTGCATTCGCATGTGTTTGGGCCAATGCTTTTGATTGCGCAAACCCATCCCGATCCAGTGCCGCAGTCATCTCCAGTAGTCTTTCCTGCGCATTCTCCAGAAGATCCTCCGTCAACATCTTCATCACAGACATCATAATATGCTGCGGATGTCACATCTATTGTTCCAGACTGGCATTCGGGAGCCCCATTCCCGTAAACAACATTTTCTGCTGATGAAACCGAATACACAACATCAACAGCCCTTATGCTCCCTTCAGTTGAAAACTCCCAGTATGTCTGGCTGCACGGCTCATATCTCTGAGTAAATAGACTCCCTGAATCAACAATCTCGTAATACTGCAGGTCCGCAGGGGCGCAATCACGGACTATAGCAAATTTAGTGAAATGCAATGTGTCTGTGTAGAGAAAATCTTTTTCTATTCTTGTAGGCATCGCTCTCCATATCTTAAACTCTTCATCCCACCAGGCAATGCTGAGCTGATTTCTGGAAACTCCTGGTGGAATGTCCTGGTCTCGCAGCTGAATCCCTATCTGGACTGGCATGTTAAAAGAAACTCCTGAGTCAAGCGCTGAATAAACAAGGTTGCCTACTACTATTTCATTTTCCAGGCCGTCAAAATACTTATCCTCTATCTTTAGCCCAAGCCTTCGGGAATCCGGCATTACCTCTGTATCAGGTTCTATCACCAAAGATGACCTTTCATCATTAGAAATAATAAAGGTTCTGGAAGATTGGCTTATTGTCTCATAATTTATCCTGTCAAAAGTCTTTTTGAAAGAATCAAATTCGATTGTATTTCTCCCTTTTTCAAGCCTGATCGGAAAATCAATAGAAATAGCCAAGGTATCATCATTTATTTCAATAGCCACTTTCTGCAGATCATGCTCTATTTCAAAACCCTGTCTTTCAAGTTCAGCAAAAAGCTCATCTGAACAAATACCCAGTTTGTTTTTGATGCCTTCCTCCATCTCTTGTTTTGTGGCTTCACGAATACCTGTATCAGGCAGGGTTTCTACTACTGAATCGATAATGCAATTCCCAAGAAATCCTTCAATGTCGCTCTTTGAACTAAATATATTTAAAGAGTTTGTCTGGTCTGTCTGCAGTCCTGTAAGGATATTATTGCTTATTGATTGTGTAGAAATAACGATAAAGATTATTATCAGTATTCCGATTATGACAAGCACGGATATTGAGCCTTCTCCAATCCCTTTTTTTCCAATCACAAAAAACAATTATCAATCAAAGCTTATAATATTTTCTTTTTATCAGGCAGGATTCATAAAAAAGTTTAAAAACCAGGCTCACCCAATAGGAACAATATGCGAAGAAATATCCAAAAAAAGTTAGTTTTTTTTCTGTTTGTGTTTTGTTTATTCGCTTTTTCATCCCTGATTGTAAGCGCCATAAAACTAACCTGCCCTGCTCAGGTTGAAGATAAGAAATGCGGCCAAATCGGAAATGTGATAAAGTATTCAAGAGAATCTATCTACTCTGATAAATGCTATAAATGCGGCCCTTCTACAGATTGCAGCCAAGTATTGGTCGAAAATCCTGGGAAAAACAAGGATTGTGTATTTACTGCTATGGGAAAAGACTATAATTGGTATATACTGCAAATGCCGTTCAGGCAGGCTGAACATGCCAGCAGGTGTAAAACTGATCCGTTATATCAGGAATTTTTCTATGATTATGCAACACCTTTAAATCCGCCCTGTAAAGATTATGTCACTAAAGAACCTGGAGATGAAAACCAACAAAAGACAATTGTTCAAGACATTGAGAATTTATTTACACCTAAATTAGTAGATGACACAATATGTAAAAATAGTGAGACTAGGTATGAGCGTCTGGATATCACCTCTTATGACTGCTTTAAGTGCGGTGATTCTACAAACAAGAAAAAAATACTGGTCTATGGACCTGAAAGAAAAAATTGCGTTTTTGCTGTTTTCATTGATGATGGTGAAAAAATTGAATATGAATTGGAATTGGAGATAGATAAGAACTATCAGGAAAAAAGATGTGAAAAAGACCCATTATATAATGAATTCATGGACTGCGGTACAGATAAGGTATTTGATTTTGATAAAGACGACATACCTGACAATGAAGACAACTGTGACAGGACAGATGAAAAATATAAGGGGTCGGTCTCTAATGACAAGAACAGCCCGCTATACGGGTGCGCATGCGCAGACTTGTGCGATACTCCGGATTGCGTAGAAGAGACTGAGAATGCCAAATCTAATCCCTGCCTTGAAGTCAGCAATCCTGATAACGATTGCAAAATCAGCATTAGTGATAATGAAGGATGCATAGATGAATGTGAAGGGGAAGATGAAGACTGCAAATGCCCTGAAGGGTATTCAGTGATTGGTGATGTATGCGGAAGGTACATCCAAAGGTATGTAAACGGTAAACATACCTGCATGTGGATTGAAGACAGTATATTCTGCGAGGCCATGGGATATGAGCCGGATACTGATCCTGAAACTGCTTTGCCATCGACGATTTCAGAGGAATGCAGCAAATATTCTCATGAGGACTGTGAAGGAAGGTGGATAAAGATAGACGGAACCTGCGTATGGAGCTGTTATGACAGCCCTACAAAGGAATGCTCTATAGTTGACACTTCTAATTGCCCTCCTTTGCCTGAAGGATGCGAGGAAGCAGAATGGACGTGCAGCATTAAAGGCCAATGCCAGCTTCAAGCTAATGATGAAGAGCTGATAAAAAAATGCATATCTCCTGATTATTGTCCTGATGATATGCTTGAATGCGGCCTTTTAGGATGCCATTGCAAAACCGGCGCACCAAAATATGAATGCAGTTCTCCCGGCGGATGTATAAACAAAGGAGAAAACCCTTACGGCTGTGAAGGAGGGTGGACATGCATAAACCATATTTGTATCTGGGAATATGAAGATGAATGCGATTGCCCGGGGTTATTCACAGAACAAGGATATATTGAGGCTTGCGGTGAACATGAGTGCACACCTAACTGGAAAATTGAAGGCTGGTCAGACTGCATAGACGGAAAAAAGACACCTATTTATAATGATGAAAATGAGTGCGGAAACAATGATACAAAACCTAGAGCAATAGAAGTTAAGTGCGAAGGCTCAGAAGATGATGAACAAGAAGATGAACAAAATAGTGAAGAGTGCCTGATAGGTCTGCACCGCAGCTCTTACAATGCTGCTGACTGCCTAATGTTTGGAACAAAAGAAGAGGAATGCGTAGAAGACCCAATAGCAAACGAATGCATGTGCCTCTATGATGTTCCTGGAGAGGGTTCTTTTTCCTGCGCAACAGACCTTTTGATGCAAGCATGTGACAAGACCTGCACTAATTGTAAGACAGAATACAAACGTCCAAAAGGATACAATTCTGCAACCTGCCAGAAAAGATCTCCTGAAACATTCTGCGAATGGGCAGACGCAGATATCAAAGAATGTTATGAATATGAAAAAAAACTTTCAAAAGAAAAAAAACAGGGCAGTTTCAGCTGCGTAAATGATCAGATATACCAGCAGATTGCGGAAGAATGCACAAACTGCCAGAAAGAGCTTGGAAGAGACAAATACAATGGGATGAAATGTTTTGTTAAGGACCCTGAGTCTTACTGTGTCTACAGGGAAACAAATCCCTGTGACTGCTTTTCAGACGGAGGCAGCCTGACCTGCAGCAAGGATCCTCTATGGAACATGTGCAGCGGAGAGTGTAAAGTCACAGAATGCAGCGAAGGATACCATAGAGACTATTTCAATTCAGATAAATGCGGAACATTCATTCTGAAAGACAATAAATGCGTCTTTAAAGAAATAAAAGAAAGCCTAAACTGCCTTGGCATAGAAGGCACTGACTCATGCATTGATGATCCTATAAAACAAATGAGCGAATCCTGTATGGACAGCTGCCCGGAATCATATAAAAGGTCATCCTATAATGCTAATGACTGCCTTGAAAAAAGCCAGAAAACAGGATGCGCGTGGAAACCTGCAGAACTTGATAAGTGCATAAAAGTAGATGGTAGCGGAAAATGCATTGAAGACCCCATATATCACAGGTTTTCCGGAAAATGCGAAATCTTAGATAAGGATGGTGATGGTATTGATGATGGATTTGATAACTGCCCTGACACTGTAAAAGGCTCAGCAGCTGATAAGAATGGATGCTCATGCGAACAGAAAAAATGCGATGACAGCAATCCATGCACAGATGATTCATGTGAAGCTAAAACTGCACAATGCATATACAAAAACGATGATTCAAACATCTGCGGATCAGAAAAAATATGCAAACCAGACCAATGCCAGGCAAATTATCCTTACCATTTCATAGATTATCCTGAGAGCGGACATGATTTCTGCTCAGAAGGAAAATGCTTAGAATACACTTGTAACCCTATAAGCTCATCATACTCTCAGAAATGCAATCCGGATGAGGATGGAGACGGAGACCTGGATGTAACAGACTGTGATGATGCAAACCCTGAAATATATACTGGAGCTGAAGAGATTTGCGACGGGCTGGACAATGACTGCGATGGATCAGCAGATGAAGATCTTACTGCTCCTGCCTGCAGCCTCCAGCTTGGAGCCTGTGCAGGATCCAAAAAAATATGCAGCGGATATGAAGGATGGCTGGAATGCGCTTCTAGCAATTATGGGACTAATTATGTGATTAATGAAATCAGCCCGAATCACTGCGACGGGCTGGACAATGACTGCGACGGTATGATTGATGAAGGCTGCGAATGCACATCTGGCAAAGATAAGAAATGCGGTATTGACACGGGTGAATGTGTGCAGGGCACCCAAACCTGCAATAAAGGACAATGGGGAAATTGCAGGAATAGCATAGGACCAAGTTATGAAATATGTGACGGGCTGGACAATGACTGCGACGGATTAATAGACGAAGATGAGTTCAACAGGGGAGACTATACCCTAAACGAAGAATGCAATATCCATTCCTGTCCGGGCATTAAGATATGCAGGGTAGACGGATACAGTGAATGCATGCTGGAAAACAATCCTGATGAAGATGGGTTCTGCACAGAGATTGACAATTGCCCTAATGTATATAACCCTGCTCAGACAGATTCTGACGGGGACATGATAGGAGATGAATGTGATATCTGCGCTTATGATCCAATAAATGATATTGATTCTGATGGAGTATGCGGCAATATTGACAACTGCCCGAATTCCTACAACCCTGAACAAAAAGATTCTGATAATGACAACCAAGGGGATGCGTGCGACATATGTCCTTACGATGCTGATAATGACATTGATTTTGACAACACATGCGGAGATGTTGATAATTGTAGGGAAAGGTATAATCCTGAACAAAATGACTGCGATAATGACGGCCTGGGCGATGCGTGCGATTTTGATTCGTTATGCTCAACTGACTCAGACAGAGACGGGATCAATGACAATGAGGATAATTGTGTCCTGAACAGCAACAAGAATCAACATGACTCCGACGGAGACGGGATTGGCAATATATGCGATATGTGCCCTAATGACCCGTTCAATGATCTTGACAATGACAATGTCTGTGATGATATTGATAACTGCAGATTCATCTCAAACCAGGATCAGCATGATTCAGACAAAGACAACATAGGGGACAAATGCGATCTGTGCATTTTTGATCCATTAAATGATATTGATTCTGATGGAATATGCGGAAACCTTGATAACTGCCCAGATAATTTCAACCCCAGCCAAAGTGATTGCGACAAAGACAACAGGGGAGATGCGTGCGATAAAAATTCTGCTTGCTCATCTGACTCAGACAATGACGGCATAGTAGACCTAAAGGATAACTGCGCAGACTATTCAAACCCACTGCAGAAAGATAGTGATAAGGATAAGATAGGAGATGCCTGTGATTTTTGCCCTAATGACCCGTTCAATGATATGGATAAGGATGGTATATGTGGAGACGTTGATAATTGCCCCGGCATATCCAACAATAACCAGCTGGACAGTGATCTTGATGGTTATGGCGATATGTGCGACCCATGTATTTTTGACCCTGACAATGATATAGACAATGACGGCGTTTGCGGAAATCAAAAAAACCTTAAAGATTGCTCCCCCGGAGAAGAATGCGATAATTGCCCCTTAAAACAAAATCCTGGACAGAAAAACTGCGATAATAACTTGTATGGAGATGCATGCGATTTTGATTCGTTATGCGGAGCTGATTCTGATGAAGACGGGATTGATGACAAGAGAGATAATTGCCCTAACAAGCATAATATAGGGCAGTTAGACAGGGACGGAGACGGAATAGGTGACATATGCGACATATGTCCGGGAGACCCTTTCAATGATCTTGATAATGACGGAATTTGCGGAAACATAGATAATTGCCCTACATTCCCCAACCTCAACCAGATTGATTCTGATAACGACTTGGTTGGGGACCTGTGCGACAAATGCATTTTTGACCCTGAAAATGATATTGATAGTGACGGAATCTGCGGAGATCAGGACAACTGCAGGGAAAAATTCAATTCTCTTCAGAATGATTGTGACAATAACATGATCGGAGACATATGCGACTATGAATCAGAGTGCGCTAAAAAACTTGACAATGACAATGATGGGATAAATAACTTTGAAGATATTTGCCCTGAACACGCAGACCCGGAACAGAAAGATTCTGACAATGATGGGATTGGCGATAGTTGCGACAGCTGCCCAAAGGACAAATATAATGATGTGGACTGCGACGGAATTTGCGGAAACATAGATAATTGCCCGTTGACTTTTAACCCAGGCCAGCATAATTCTGACTTAGACATATTTGGAGATGACTGCGACCTATGCCCTAATGACCAAAATAATGACATGGACGAAGACGGGATATGCAATGACCAGGACAATTGCCCTGAAATAAAAAATCTGGACCAGGAACCATGCAGTATTGCAGGAAAAGAGAAAGAGCAATTCAGAGACATCATATCGCCGGCACTTGAACAGGAAGATATTGTTGAAATAATACAGATGAGCCACGGCAGGCTCCAGACAAACCTTTCACCCGCTGAAATCAACCAGATAGTAGCTGAGGCAAAAAAAGACATAAGGATTGAAAAAAAGGAAGAGACAATAGCAGGGAGATTATTCACCAGATACAAAATAACAATAGACAGCCCTGAATCAATTGAAAACCTAGCATACTATCAGAACATACCCAAATGCCTGGTCCATGAGGCTGAGCAGATATACTTCAATGGAAAAAACTATGACATAGTCGAGAAAGACCCTCTTATCGCGTGGCACTTTACAAGCGTTAACAGGAGCATTGAGCTTACCTATGATGTCGAAGGGAATATCAGCGAAGAATGCGTAGACCAGCTCAAGGATTTTGCTTTTATGACTAAGATGGAAAGCAATAAGAAACAAGTGGTATCTAAAATCATACTAGTGCCAGTACTAATTGTCCTCTTTGTCATATCGATTGTGGTCATATTAAAAAAAGGGAAAGATACTGCAAAAGAAAAAGAAGCTTATGACCAGGTTCTCCTGAGTAAGATAGAACAGATCAAGAAAGAATATAGTACTGAAGACCCGGAACAGATAAGGAAAATCCTGGAGCAGCAGGGAACAAAGGAAGAATTTATAGAAGAGATAATGAAAAAATTATAAGCGTTGGATCATAGTGTAATCCCTAGTTTCAGGCTTTCTGTTATTACAATATTTCCTTTTCCGAATTCTATATCCTGTGCCCTGACAGTTGACTTCAAATCAGAAAGAACAGATCCAAGAAGTTTCCTGTCAGATTCTTTGCAGTCTATCACAAGCTGCTTCAACTCAGTCTTCAGAGATAAGGCTTTTTCAGACTTGAATTTTCTTACAGCTCCGATTATCTCAACAACAAGGTCACCTGCTTTTTCAGCAGATTCATCAACATAACAATCATTATACTGAGGCCAAGTGGAGATATGGATGCTTTTTGATTCTTCTTTTTCTGAAAAATATAAGTGATAAATCTCCTCAGTGATATAAGGCATTATAGGAGCGAACAGTTTCAGTGTATTAAGGATTCCCTCATACAATCCCATCTGAGCAGAACTCCTTGCACCCTTGTGATATGCATCTGGATTATATAACCTGTCCTTCACAATCTCAAGATAATTGTCGCAAAAGATATTCCAGAAAAATATCTCTGTCTCTTGTTTTGCCTTTGAATACTCATAATCTTCAAAAGACTCTGTGCAGCTCTTGATTAACTTCTGAAGTTTTGTAAGCAACCAGAGATCCATTGTCTCGAGATCCTGCTTCCTGAATTCGAAGTCCTCAAGGTGCATCAAAGCAAACTTTGAAGCATTCCACAACTTAGTTATTGTTTTTTTCCCGGTGACAAGGTCTTTTTCCTGGAAAGGAAGATCATCTCCAAGCTTTGAGCCGCCTGCCCAGAATCTCAATGCATCTGCGCTGTATTTCTCAATCATGACCTGAGGAGCTATGACATTTCCTTTGCTCTTAGACATTTTCTTGCCGTGAGGGTCAAGCGCCCAGCCTGAGATCATTATATCTTTCCAGGGGATGCTGTTATGATGAAGATGGCTCTTTATAACAGTGTTAAAAAGCCAGAAAGTGATTATATCATGGGCCTGGGGCCTTAAATTCATAGGGAAAAGCCGTTTGTAGATCGGTTTTCCTTTGAACAAATCTATAGCAAGATGAGGTGTCATTGATGAAGTCGCCCACGTATCCAAAACATCCTTTTCAGGAATGACATCACTCTTCTTATATCCTTTCGGAAGGTCCTTAAGCGGATCAACAGGAAGCTGGCTTTCATCTGCCAGAATCGGCTCGCCGGTCTTTTTATCATACCATACAGGGAAAGGCACACCGTAATGCCTCTGCCTTGATATGCACCAGTCCCATTTCAGGCCGAGAGCCCAGTTGTCATACCTGTTCTTCATATGCTTTGGGTGCCAATTCATCTCATTTCCCAAATCAAGAAGTTTTTCTTTCAGGTCAAGCACTTTAATGAACCACTGCTCTGTCGCCACATATTCTATATCAGTGCCGCATCGCTCATGAACATTGACAATATGCTCAATAGGCTGCTTCCATAACAAATAGCCTTCTTTTTCCAGATCTTCAAGTACTTTTTTCCTGGCTTCTTCAGAAGTCATTCCTTCATATCTTCCGGAAAGCTCATTATACCTGCCGTCAAGCCCCATTACATTAATCTGCTTTGTCCCTGGGTGCCGTGTCATCCATTCGATGCAGTCCATGCCGCCATAGGTGCAATAATAGACAACTCCGGTCCCATACTGGGTCTCTGTCAGCTCATCATGGGATATCTTAACCTTGTTTCCTGAGATAGGTATTACAACCTCTTTTCCGATAAGATCTACACCCTGAAGCTTCTGCAATATCTTATACTTATAGTCTTTAAATTTCTCAAGCGAATCCTTGCTTGTGATCCATTTTTCTCCATTGACATCTATCTTAACATAATGTCCCTTCTCATCTATGCTCATGCCGACACAGCCATAGATAAGTTCAGGCCTTGTTGTCGAATAGATTATATAAGAATCGCCCATCTTTGCCTTGATATAATTAAGAGTGGATTTGCTTTTCTTGTCCTCCATTTCGACCTGGGCGATAGCAGTCCTGCACTGCGGACAAAAAATAATGGGCGCATAGTTCCTGTATATCCTTCCCTTCTTGTAGAGTTCAATAAAAGATTTCTGGGAAATCTTCCTGCAGTGGTCATTAATAGACGAGTAGAATATAGAATAGTCAGAGCTTATTCCGACATTCTTCCAGTCCTGGACAAATCCGGGCCTTATCTCATTAAGAGTATCAAGGCACAGTTTGATATACTCATTACGGTCCATTTTTTTTGAATTTACTTTTTTGAGCTTCTCAACAAGCCTGTCTGTAGCCAGGCCGTTATCATCAGTACCAAAAGGATAGAAAAGATTATAGCCTTTCATCCTCTTATACCTGGCAACGAAATCCATCTGAGAAAAAGAAAACGCATGTCCAAGATGCATCTTTCCGGAAACAGTTGGCGGAGGCGTGTCTATAGAATAAATCTCTCTCTCCGCATCATCAGGATCAAACTTGTAAATCTGTTCTTTTTCCCAGTATCTCTGCCACCTGGGCTCAGCCTCTTTAGGATCATATCTTTGGGGTAATTCCATTTAAATGCACCTTTTTCGTTTATTTTGTCTGTTTTTGATGTTTAATTCATAATAATAAAAAGCTTTCTCTTCTATTTATCTTCAAAAACATCAGAAGAAAAAGCCGCTGAAAACTAGCACACCACTACTAACTAGACTGTATCAGCATATTAATCATATTAAGGGTTAAGTAATGTTTATATTTAAATTTTTCCAGATATAGTAAAAGATATAGGTTTTCTTGGAAAGCTTTATAAATAAGATAATGTTCATCAAGTGAAAAATAAGGACATGAGCGTGACAAAAATGTCAAAAGATTCATATAATATTAATCCAATGTATGGAAACGGACCTGGTTTAGAAAATATTCATAGATATCAACTGGATTTCATGACACCTCATCATGAAGGCCAATTTTACAGTCATCCTCTTGCTGCCATGAAACACATGATGGAAGTATACAGAGGACCTGACCCTGATCAATTGGTTAGAAATGGAGGGCATTACAGGCCATACTCTCTAGAAGAGACTGTAAAACCACACTACACAGGAATAGATTCATTTTCTGATAAGTCAAATGTGCCCTTGCCCAAGGACATATTATTCCAGCGTATATAGAACCCACATCCTTTTATACTAAGCTAATCTTCTAACCTGATTATGCATCAAGGAAAAAAAGCAAGTCATAAGAACACTGGCCTGAAAAAGCTTTTTTCAGAGGTCAAGAAAAGACAGAGACTTATTATCATCTCGATCATCGTGCTGCTGCTTTTTCTCGCTTATTCAAAGTTCTTTATCATAGTCATCTTCATATCCCTGGCAGGAATATCTAAGATTTATCACAGGTTCTTCAAAAGCTCTATCGGGATAGATCTTGTTTTCTTCACAGGCATCATGGCTTCTCTTGTATATTCACCTGTACTTGGCCTAATTGTATCTTGGGCAGGCCTGATAATAGCAGATACTCTGGGCTCAAGATTCACCCATACTTCTGTGATGACATTATTTGGGCTGACCATAGTAGCCTTGCTTTCAAAGTTCTTTGCTCTGCTCCCCATAGTGACTGCAGCCATCATGCTAACAATCATCTTTGAAGTATTGATGGTATTATTATATCATTTTGTGATCGGGAGCTCTCCCCAGAGAATTTTTCTTTTTATTTCCACACATTTGTGTTTCAATCTGCTGTTGATCATGAATTTTGCAGTATCCCTTAAACTTATCATGGTTTAGCAAATAGAAATGACTTAAAAAAGGGAATAAAAAATAAGAAAAATTATCTGTATTTTATCTCAACATCTACCCCTTTGGTAGCCTCAAGCACAACAGTATGGTCTTTGCCTTTCCCCTTTTTATCTGCTTTTCCTTCATCTTTTTTGGGTTTGCCTTTTTTGGCCTTTCCTTTTGTGCCTGATGATTTTTTTGCAGGGGCTTTTTTTGAAGATTTCTTTGAAGACGCTGACTTTGATTTTGTTGTCTTTGTCTTTTTTGAGCTTTTTTTGGAAGAAGTCTTTTTTGATTTTGGTTTCTGTTCCTTATTAAGATCCTTTTCCAGCCTGTTGAGCTCTTTCTCAACAGCCGCAAAATCATCTTTTGGTTTTCTCTTAGATGACTTTTTTGAGGAAGCCTTCTTTGTTGAGGCCTTCTCTGATTTCAATGACCTGGCAGCAGCTTCCTTCTTTATCTTCTTGTCAAGTTTCTCCAGCTCCTTTCCTGCTGAACTTTTCTTTCGTTTTTTTGGGGAAGATCTCTTTTTAGTCTTTGCTTCTGACTTCACTTCTGCCATTTTCTCAGCAACCACTACTTTAACAGGCTTTATAATCTTAGTAGTGTCCTGGATCTTGACAGAAGGCAGATCAACCTTTCCTTTCCTATCTTTGTAATATCCCATATACTTCAGAGTATCTGAAATTACCTGCTCTACAAGACGGTCATCTTTCCAGCCTTTGTTAAGAAGGTTCTCTTTTATCTGCTTCTCAGAGAATCCTTTTTTCAGAGCCCAGATTACATAGTTCTGCAACTTGTATAAATCTGGCGCAAATTTCTTGAGATACAATGTCTCAGAATCCTGCTCTAATTCAGTAATGTCTTTCTCGAACTTACCGATATCCATGGCCTGTATTGATTCATAAGACTTGATCTGTTCAAGATCTCTCCGTTCATCTTCAGCTAATTTCTCAAGCTGCTCAATCTCCTTCTGCTCATCAACTGTCATCCTCATGAGCTTCTGAAGCTCCAGAATAATCAGGATCAAAAATGTAAAAAACAACAGTATCAGCCCAAGAAGTATTTCCGGCAATGGTAAATTAATACCAAAAACAATCATTCTCTTCCACCTCTTTGAGTTGTTAGATTCATCCTCATTTTAAATTTATCGTTTCACTGGCCTCCTCAACCATGTCCACAATTCTCCAAGTCCCTGCCTGGTATAGATATCCCTTTACATCATAAACCCTGTCTGTTGGAAGACAATAGGGATTAGATGGCAAAGGCATTACAACAATATCTCCTGTATAATCGATTGAAGATACATAATCTACATATACGCTTTTTCCGAAAACAGAGTTAGGATCTATGACATCAAATTCAATGTCAACTATGCTGTCCATGTTTTCCTTGTTAATCACATAATAGAAATCCATGCATCTGGGGCTGCCCTGCTGGTTCATATCTTCCGGATCAGGCGCTATCAGCAGCTCAGGAATTTCAATATCAACCTCAATTTCTTTTGAACTGATTTGTGAAGTATCCTGGCTGGCGCTTATTGTAAATGTAGCCTTTTCCCTATCATAATCTTTGATAAGAAGCCGGAACTTCACTTCTTTGACTTCTCCAGGAGCAAGATTGGTTATCCTGTTTGAAATCTCGTCAGCTATAAATTTATTAGGAACATTTAACTCAACAACCAAGTCTGAGAAAGATCTTTCAAGGTTATTGCTGACTTTTATTACAAGCTCATATTCATCAAGAATCCTCAAGCTGTCTTTTTGTGAAATAGAAAAGTCCAGACCATAATCTGAAACACAGTCATCATCAATCAGGCCGTTGCAGTCATCATCAATACCATTGCATATTTCAACTGCATGAGGATGCACTGAATCATCATGGTCATTGCAGTCATCCGCATAAGGACAGTCATTATCTATCCTGTCATATCCATCTCCATCCAGATCAATGCAGTCTCCTGAAGAACTCCCGATCACACATAATTGTGATGAATAATCACACACATTGCCTTCAACACAGCTGTCTTGTTTTCCTGCACAATCAGGGCAGGCGCATCCCTCTCCTGGATCACATACATCATTAGACCTGCCGATGCAGGCCTTTTTTCCGCCATGGCCGCTGCATGTATCATCGCATGTGCCGTCCACACATAAAGTAGTCCCTTCAGGGCATCCGCACAATTCATCTTCACCGCAGATAGCGCCAATAGCGCAGCTGTCTCTCTCGCCAATACAATCCTCGCAGGCACAGCCTTCACCGAATTCACAAATCCCGTTTTCATCTATGCATTCCATAGGCCCGTTGTCTGTCGCCTCGCAATCTTCACTACAGGTACCATCTTCACAGAGTGTTGTTCCTGCAGGACATCCGCCTGCGCACAGGTGCCTGATCTCTTCGAATATTTTCTGCCTTAGCTCAAACGAATCATCAGTCTTCAATATAGCTCCGCCTGTGCCTGTAGCCAGTGTCTGATGATGGAAATATATGCAGTCTTCAGCACAAGAACCCATTATTCCTGTCCCAAGCACCTGGACATCTCCAAGCTCATAGACGGTATCCATGCTGTCAAATACAGTGAATACATGCACATCCTCATCCCTGGCATCCGGAATCAGGTCCTGGATTAGGTCCCAGTCTTCCTCACCGTAATATCCCTGAGCGTCCTCAACTTCCCTAAAGCTCCCTAGTGAGCCATACCCATTCAGCAGCCTGTCCCCTTCATAATCATCTTCGCTCCCTGAGACACCTGCACAGGCCTGCTCGCACCATGATTCTTTATCTTCGCTGACATGGCAGGCATTATCTGCCAGATAGCACTCTCTCTGTATTGAATCACCAGTACACCTGTCATCTTCATTGCATGAATCAGCATCATTTCCTGCAGATGCATCTTCATCACTGAATACAAATATGAGCCTTATTGAATCAGATCTCCAGAATTCGTCCTCAATAAAATCCTCCACAGCAACACCCCATGACTCGCAAGGAGCATAATCAACATCAACATCAAAATTATCAACATCAAACTCATCGCATTCCTGAAGTGTCTCATATACCTTGGTATAAATTCCTGAAAAATCCTCTCCTGGCCTGGCGCATGTCGCAGAACCATCTTCTCCATAAGTGACTGCATCCTCAATTCCTGTATATAATGGGCCCAGCAGGTTAACTGTATATTCTATGTCCGCATCATCGTCATTCTCAACAACATCATTAATTATCTTGATGGCATCGCAAAGATAATCTGCCTCATCTGCCATACTTCCTGATGGATCAACAAAGAAAGCAACATCCACTTTTTCGCTGCACATAAAGGATTCGCATTGGCAATCTGAGTTACAATATTCACTGTCTGAACATGCTGATAATTTATTTGCCTCGCATTCTTCATAAATCCCATCTGCATTGGGCTTATCAATAATATTATCTCCACAGATTTTAACTCTATCTACACACTTGCATGAATCGCTGCAGACATCATCTCCTGAACAATCGCTGTCTTCATCACACTCATGGGTTGAAAAAATATCCGGATAGCAGCCATCCACTTCGCATCTGCAGTGCATAGGATCAAGATTGCAGGATTCATAGGACATGCATGAGTTGCTGTTGTCTGCATCGCATTCGCTTCCTTTTTCCACATCACAATAATCTAGTGGAGTTTCACAGGTGCATGACATTGAACAGTATTTTCCGCCAGAGCAGTCAGAGTTCTCGTCGCATTCATCCTCAACAGTACATTCAAATTTGCAGAAGTCAAAAAAGAAATCGCACTGGCAATCATTGCAGCCATCTGGGCAATTGCCGTCGCATGTTTCAGTTGCCTCAATAATGCCGTTCCCGCAGAAAGGCTGGCAGTCAAGAGGACAGGAATTGGCATTCTCATATGCTTCACATACTGCATTGCCGCATGATTCAACAACTACTGATTCCCACACACAATATATTGTGCAGTTATCTTCTCCGTCGCATTGCTCGCTGGCCTGATTGACAATTCCATCACCGCAGACAGGAACAACAGGCTCATCAATGCAATACTCGATTGAAGCTATGGCAGCTGTTCCTGTAAAAATAACTTCCATTTTTCTTGTCCCATACTCCGAATCAACAGTAACATCTTTAGCAGAATTATCCCCAGATGCCTGAAGGGTCTTTGTTGTCATTACACTTTCTGAGCCATTATATGTACTGATAGAACCTCCTGATTCATCAACATCAAGCAGCCTTACCTTAGTCACCATAACTTCTTTTCCAAAGTTGAAGATAATCTTTCCGCCATCAGGATCGCTTTTAGGATCATCATATAGGCCTATTGGAGCAGTATTGTCATTCCCGTTCTCAGCTATGACAAGGACATTCTGCTCTTCTATTGTATTACCAGTGCCTGTGCCAGGAGTCCTGAATTCATTATTATCTGGCAGAGGCGAACCTGTATCGATTATAACTGCCTTATTAGGGTCTCCGCTGTCAAGGACAGAAATTACAACACCGTATTCAAGATTATCATTCGGTGGGGAAAACTCATTATCCACAGGCGTCCCTTCCTGCAAGGGATTATTGTTCTTGTCATTCTCAAAATTTATTGTCTTTTTGTTAGTGCATTCCTGGGCAGATGCTGAAAATGCTGCTATAATAAGAACAACTACAAAAACTAAGATTAAGTTTGTTTTTTTCATATTGACAACCACCCGCAATCAGGATCATCTCCCAGACAACCATCAGGACAACAATTATCCCCAGAAATACAATCTGTAACCTCAGAACAGGAATCTGGATTAAAATCATCTGGATCAGTGCATATCGGATCACAGTCAGGATCATCCAGGCAGCCAGGAGGGCAATAATCATCGTCACTGCCACATGCCTTTGTATCGTAATATACACATCTTGCATCGCAATATCCTGCATTTCCTACAAGCACGCCTGTTTTTCCGGAAACTGCAGTGTTCTGGCACTGGCTTTCTGTAGGGCAGGGATGGCCTGGAGCGCTATTGTCACAGGTCTCTCCTAGATTATAAGTGCCGTCTCCGCATGAGCCTGTATCAATACAGCTGCATGTATCGGGGTTGCAGTAAGGATCCCCTATTTTCCTGAAACTCAGGCTTGAAACATAGACTGCGTCTGTGCCATCTGAAGTTATAGTGATTGTATTATCTCCTGAAACCATATTGCAGGTAATGCCCGGGAATTCTGAGAATTCATCATCAAATGTCTTATAATATTCAAGAACTTCATCTGCAAGGTAAATGTTTCTTCCTCCGCAGTTTATTATTATATTTTCATCATCCTTGCCTTCATAACCAGACCTATAGCTAAATGACATCTTGTATTCGCCGCCTATTGCCATAGGTATCTCAACTTTGAGGCTGCCATAATTCCTAACATAATATTCACCCGGATCACAGCAGCCTGGCCCGTCCCTTATCTCCTCCCTGAATCCTGCATCTCCGTTTTTCTCTACGACATATGTACTCAAATCTCCTGAAAGGCCGGTCTCAAGGCAGAACTTGTGAAGAA
The DNA here is from genome assembly GCA_016934775.1 of Candidatus Woesearchaeota archaeon. GTDB lineage: Archaea > Nanobdellota > Nanobdellia > Woesearchaeales > GW2011-AR15 > JAFGSP01. The sequence goes on from JAFGSP010000024.1 coordinate 18,427, forward strand.
CATTGCTGCAGTCCTGGTCGTCGTCGCACTGGAATCCGCATTGATATTCCTGGCAGCTAGGCGTGTAGATGCACAGGCATCCAAAATCAGTGTCACATCCTTCTTCCCTGTTCATCACAGCATAAAGGAAATCCGGAAAAACCGTGCCGCCTCCGCACATTGATTCTGGGCAGTTCTCCTGGCTGTAAACTATCTCATCATCCACTATCTCGCACATTTCATGGTCCTGAAGCACATTGTCCTCGCACGTAGTGCATATCTGGTTTAGGAAAGTCCTGCAAAAATCATAATCCCAATCATCGACTGAGCCATCACCATTGACATCATAAGTCTCATCATAAGGAACAGAGTCTGAATAATGTGAAGAAATTATTTCCAAATCCAGTATGTCAATATGGCCCCCCTGCTTGTTGAAATCGCACATATCGCAATAGCTCAGGCATTCCTCATTGGGGCTAAGCTGCCATTCGGGTCCGGACGGACCTTCTGTGCATGTGCCCTGGTATCCCGATACATGATACATGCACTGTGTTTCTCCAAGATTTCTGCATATCCCTGTCTCATCTACACATTTTTCCTCTGAATCACAGCATCCTTCAAAACTAAGTGCAAGGACATAGCTGCCGCTTTTCACAGATGTGGTGACATAATTTTCATCTGGATCGTCTCCGCAGCAGAATCCGCTTATCTTATCACCGTCATAATCATCCACACCTTCATAACACTTTGAATCAGGCACTTCATCAGATGAACAGTCCAGCCATAAAAACTCATTAGACATACCATATGTTTCTGAGAACTGGTCTGCAAGATCACATACTTCTTCTCTTGAATCTGCATCTGCCCATCCTCCCTGGAGGTTATTCAATGAAAAGCAGACTTCAAGCTCAGGATCTGAAGAAGAATCAACATTCGCAAAATATCCTACCTGCTGGCAGGTATTATCATCAGCTACACAATCAGTAGCATTAGGGCAGCAGTTCACATTAGTGGAAGAGCTCAAGCAGTTATAATTGCCGTCATCTATCTCCCAGGCCATAGGGTTGCCATCTAAGTCTGTAACATAATATTCAGAGCCGTCGTAATAATCCATCCTTGCAAAAGACTCTCCGGGACGCGGGCAATAGAAAATATTATCATGCTCGACAACCATATCAAGGGTCATAGAACAATCATACGTGGCCTCATCTCTTGCAGCCTTTATAGAATTCCTGTTTCCCTCAATCTGAATTGGAATTGGCTGGCCCAGGATGCTCTGTGCAACATAATCAATCGGGATAGTAAAAGATGCTGAAAAAGAATAATCCTGTGTAAGAGTGTCTTCACCTACTGTCTGTGTCTCGCCCCATGGAGTTGTTATAGTCAGGACACCGCAGTATCCGCTCTGCCCCTGCACCTGGAATCCCCTGCTATCTATGGACTCATTCACACATGGAGCGACTATGCCTGCGCTCAGGTCTGTTTCGTAATATCTACATATGCAACCTGAGCAGCTTTGTGCAAAGTTGCCGCACGGTGCTCTTGAGCCGTCGCATTCTTCCCATCCTTGGTTTATGGAGTTGTCCCCGCATTTTGGCTTACACCCGCACCAAGAGATGCAATAGCCACGACAGCCATACCACCCGCACTGCCAATCCTGACCTATACAAGTGGCTCCTTCACAACAACAAGCATTTGAATCCCCGTAATCACAGGAACAACAAGTTGATGATTCCACATTTTTCACATTGACAACAACAAGCAATAAAAACAGAACCAAAAAAACACTAACATTCTTAGTAGATTTCATTTAAGCACCTTTCTTAAATTCTTGAGTTTCCCTAATCTCAACAAGCTTGAGCATACCATCACTATCAATCCTCACTTCAGCCATAACATATCTATAGTCAAGAGAAGCTATCATCTCCCTGTTGGCAACAATATCATTTCCAAATTCTCTTGTAGTTCCTGATTCTTCACCCGGCACAATAGTGCTTCTTGTGAATCCAATCCACATACTAGAATGCTCTTTTTGCGGTAAGTTTAGATCAGATCTCTGATAGGGAGGCAATCCAAGTTCAATCAGGAGGGAAAACCTTCTGCTTCCTGATTCATCCAAAGATTCTTTATAATCTTTCTTAAAGCCGTAAAGAAACAATGATTCCTCTCCATTAGCATTCTTCTCAGATACAAATCCGCCGTAGTCCTTCAGCGGATATCTGGAAAGATACTGCGCCTTTGTAAGGCCGCCTTCTACAACATCTGTGTTATTGAACGGCTTAAGTGTGAATGCAAGATAAGCAAGCACAGCGATGATCACAACTCCAACAAAAACCCCAACAAAAAGATTGAGATTATTTTTTTTATTATTTTTTGACGCTACCAAATTAGATACCCCATCCTATTAAAACCCTATCCTTAAATTATTGATATGCCTATTTAAACTTTTCGAAATGTCGAATATAAGATATTCCCTTAGACCTATTAATTTCAGCTGGTGCTACATCACTCAGTTCAATTCAACTTCAACTCCCTGCCTTGTCTCAGGGATGCCTTCTTTTGTGAACTTATTTGTAGTTATATCAAGCACTACTAATTCCTGGCCCTGGAGCCTGCTGTCAAAATCTATCTTTGTCTTTGTTGTGTCATTTGAGATGACTTTGAAAAAGAGCTTTGCTATGCTTCCTGAGCCTGTCTGGGTCTCGCTGCCAACAAACGAGAAAGTAAATCTCCCTGGCTCAACTAAGTCATAGTACTCATTCCCTACCTCAAGAGGAGCAACATCTGAATAGTTTATCTCAGGCCTGGGCTTTTTCTCAAACAGAGGGTTTATTCCGTTTCTGGCATCCCTGTATATCGAGTCGACATCGACAAACTCCAGATTATCAGGCTCATACCTTACTGTAAACCTGACTGTCCTGATATTTTCAACGCAGTTCAGGCTGAATATCACTTCAAAGATGTCTCCAGATTTAAATTCAGTAGCATTAGTGTCGAGGCTTGCCTGGTTAAGAGAGATACGCACGCCATCATAGTTATTTTTTGTTATGCAATGCTTATTTGTAGATGAATTAATATTTTCAAAAAAATTGCCTTTTACAGGTATTGACAATATCGAAAAAAATTCATTGACAGTCTTGTTGTTCTCCAGAACATATATGTTAATGAAAAGATCTTCTATCTCAATCCTGTAGTCTCTGCTGTTTATCTTTGTGGGAATCTCAAACTTCCTGAGATAATTATTATTGACTGAAGAAGCCAAGACAACCTCGTTCTTGATGCTGTTTGCCAGGGCCCTCATGGCAAGCTCATCCTGCTGCTCATATATCTCAGACATCCTGTTGTTCATAATATATATGAATGCTACAAGCACAAAGAAAACTAGGCTGAATATTATTATGAATTCAAAAGATATCTGGGCTTTCCTATCTTGTGTCATTTCTGCATGTCGCTCCTCCTTTCAGAAATTCGGGAGAGCAGATGCCCATCCCAGTAGTATATCTATTGCTGAGCTTGTTCAGGACAGAAGGCTCTGTCAGGTAGCCTTCATCCACAACCCAGCTGCTTGTGATCGGCCCAAGGTTTGAGGGTATCAGGTTGTCAAAGCCGGTCTCATAATCAAAAGCATGTATGCCATAAACAGAAATATTTACTTTTTTCTCAGTTATACCTTTCCAGCTGGCAATATTATTATCGTCTGTAAAATAATAATCAATCTCCGCATCCACAACAAGAGTCCAGGGATCTGCCTGCTCAACTGATTTTATTGTAACTTGGAATTTATTCACTTTAACACCTATCCGGGTAAATAGTTCTGATATGCTTCCCATAAGGCCTTCGACAGTATATCCATAATCAATATAGCCCATGTCTGTCAGGTTATATTTTACAGGAGAGTTTCCTGAATGGTCCTGCAGAAGCCCAGGATGGATAACATCCTTCAAAGCATAATCAAGTGTTTTCGGGATGTTCTCATAATTGCCTGACTCATAATACCTTGACAGGCCGACAAGAGAATTCTTGGCTGCCACATATACTATCTTTTCAAAATAGATGTTCTCCATATCATTAATAACAGAGTTGAGCAGCCTGACTCTTGTCCTTGTAACTTCCATCTCTGACTCAGCCACCCTATAATCCGAGATAAGCTCTGTGCTTGATACAAACATCAGCACGAGGAAAACACTCACTATTGAGAAGAATATGCCTTTCCTAGATGACTTTATTTTCATTTCTCCTTCTGGTTTGGCAAAAGTGACTACTTTTGACATACCTTCTGGTTTGGCAAAAGTGACTACTTTTGACATACCTTCTGGTTTGGCA
>JAFGSP010000025.1 GCA_016934775.1 Candidatus Woesearchaeota archaeon
AAAAATACAATAAATTTCTAAAATTAATTAACTGTTATCCTGAAGAAACAAGAAAAAAATACCAAATAAAAGAAGAGGTATTAGCTTATTGTTTGACTTGATTCTTATAGTCCTGAATCATATCCTTATGATCAAAAGCCAGTTTCTCTGGCAGGTCATCAAGGCTGAACCATCTTAAATCAGAAATCTCTTCTTTATCAAATTTAGTCTTGGGGTTGTTTTCCAATCGAGTTAAGTAACATAGAGTAACATTCTGCCTTCCGTCATCTCTCTTAGGGTCTGAGTATATCCCCAGAAGTTCCAGGTTTTCAGTTGTGCATCCTGTTTCTTCTTTGAATTCTCTCCGGGCGCATTCCTCTGCTGTCTCGTCCCAGTCAACATATCCTCCCGGAAGAGCCCAATATCCTTTAGCAGGCTCCTGTTTTCTCTGGATAAGCAATATCTTTTTGTCCCAGACAGCCAGGACATCGTAGCATACCTGCCTTGAATTGAACTTGCCGCAATGGCTGCAGAAATCACCTTTAGAAATCTTTCCTGTCGGATACTTGATGAATTCTTCGTGGCTCATGCATTACTTATTGTAGTCCTGGCTTTTAAATCTTCCCTAAGCTTTAGCAGGAGGGCTGCTGCAATTGCCAGACCGGCTGCAATGCCAAGGCTTCCAGGAAAAAAGTAGGTTATCATTGCATTACCTATAAGTGGCCCGAATATCTGGGCAATGCTTCCCAAAGAGCCTGCAACACCCATTATTGCGCCCTGTTCCTTGGATGAGACGCTTCTTGATATTTCTCCCATGAGAAGAGGTCTTGACAGTCCAGAGCCTGTAGAAAATAAAGTCATGGCTATAAGGAAAACCCCCCATTGATTTAGGAATATTATAAGAATCATTGCAATTAACACAAAGACCACTCCTGTATACTGCAGCCAGTATTCTCCAAACATATCTATCAGCTTAGAGAGCAGGAATCCTCTGAGTATAACACTTACTACTCCTACATACGCGAGGGTCAGCCCAATATTGGCTGAATCAAATCCAAGAACACGCTGGGCAAAATAAGCAAAGCTTGTGACATATATTGCATGCGTCAGAACATATGAAAAAAACTGCATCAATTTAGTGGATATCCTATCGTCTGAAAAATATTTTTTGAACTCTTTAAGATGAAATATCCTCAGGTCAAGCTTGATGTCCTTTTTTCTCTTGACTGTCTCTTCAAGGAAAAAATAAGTAGTAAGAATTGTTGTTAGTGAAGCTCCTGCTGCAATAAAACAGGGAAGGCTGTAGCTGATCTTTGCCAAAGTGCCGCCTATTGCCGGGCCTATAAGAAAACCAACTCCAAATGCAGCTCCGCTTATACCAAAGGCTTTGCTCCTATTCTTTTCTGTAGAAATGTCGCTAAGATATGCCTGGGCTATTGTCAGATTGCTTCCAAGAATGCCGTCAACTATTCTTGAAAGGAAGACAAGCCATATTGTGTTGGCAAACCCCAGTATTATGAAACTAAGGAAAGTTGAGAGCTGTGAAAAAATAAGCAGTGGCTTTCTTCCATAGTGGTCGCTAAGTTTTCCCATTATAGGCGCAGAGAGAAACTGGAACAGGGAAAATGAAGTCAATATAAGACCGAAGGTTAGGGGAGATGCTCCTAGTTTCTCGACATAGAATGGAAGGAACGGAAGTATCAGAGAGAATCCCAGAACCTCTGTGACCATGATGATGAATATTGTAGCGTATTCTTTACTGAATCTCATTAGACTTAGGGACAAGAGGGAGTATTAATAGTTAACTGATTTAAATTATCCTCTATAAGTCTGCAGAAATGTCTCAAGGTCAGGTGTTCTTTCAAGATAGAGTTCTCCCCAAAAATGTGTTGATATTTTGCCAATTCTTGTGTCTTCAGCCAATTCAAAAGCACCCCATGCTGCAATCTTTTTGAACCATTCTTCAATCTGGGTTTCCACAGGTAGTTGATTTAATGACTCACCCATCAGAATCAATTCAAATTTACTAAAAAAATAGTCTTGATTTTGTTTAAATGCTCCCAAAATTTCATTTGAAGAAAGATCGTGCCTCAATTGGAATGGAAAAAACAAAGCAGGATACTTTTTGTCAGGATCACTCCCTGTCGCGACACTATAACTAATTCCTGAAGGGAGAGAAAACAGGCATGGTCCTGAGCGTTCATTCTTTGGCCTATATTCTATCCCTTGGCTGTCTTTTCCGACAAGAAGAACTCCTCATTCGGAAGGACAGGAAACAGAATAATAATCCACCCTAACCAATAGTTGAGAGTCCTGAGGATATCCTTTTTCTGAGATTATAGCAACCATCTATATTTAGATAGATAATATTCAAAATTTATAAATATTTGTTATTGTAACTACTTGTGGAGTAAGATAAAAACAAGCAAATGTTTTTGATGAAATAAAAACCTTATGCCACTCACTCCTTCCCATGGAAATGCAGATGCACTTTCCTGTTGAAATAGATGTAAGAAGCAGTCACAACTAAAAGTATTGTAAATGCAAGGACTGTTGTCCAATTGAGGAAGGAATACTGCGCAAGGAACTCTTTAAATGGTGATCTGGCTCCGATCTCAATCTCTTTTACAAATCTCTGGGCGGTTATATCGTAAAGAACCTCGACTATCACAGTGTATTTTCCATCAGGAAGAGCATCCAAAGAAGAGTAGTCTCTCCACAATATTTCCTCTACTGTCACACTACTCACGTCCCTCATTATCTCTTTATTCTCGATGTCATACACTGCAAGGTCAACATCAAGAGTAATCGGCATATCCTGGAAGTTCTCAAGCAATAAGACAATATTCAGCTTATCTGATTCCTCCTTCAGAAGCTCATCCATTATTATAGTTATATCATAAGGCTTTTTCTCAGGCAGGACTATATCTACCTGACAGGCTCTTTCAGCATCCTCTGTCAAAACATAATCTCCGGCTGAATTGTATTTTATACATTCCCTTGTCTCCTTTCCGTCTATACACTCAGACCATTCTCCGCAGTCCCATGTAAAGGCAACGCCCACATTGCTGCTGGGTGTGCTGCTGCTTGATACTGTATTTGAAGGAGTCTCAGTCTCAACTACAGGAGGAACATATTCTCTTATGCTGAATCCGCTGAATGAGGTTGTGGTGAATTCAAAATAGTTCCCTGCTGTGTTTTGAGTTGCTGATGAAGTGATCTCATACCAGCTGCTGAGGCAGTTCCTGTTATCAAAATCATAGTTGTCGCATTTGAATAATTCCAGGTTGGCTTCCTGGCTGAAGCTCAGGTCATCATAGTATATTGTCACAGTAGCATCTTCAAAGCTGTATTCATTTTCAACACCATAGGTTACCAAGTAATCTGATTCCTCGGTGTGCTTGTCTAAGCCCATTGTCTTATTATCTTCTAAGAGCACGTTCACTTTTCTCAATTTTGTCTTGAACCTATTGCTATGGCTCTTAAACTCAACATCAAGGTCTGTCTCAGGAAGAGCAATCTCATCTTCACCAACTAATGTATCTGAATACACAACTTCTGTATCCTCATTCTTATAGAAGGTAAGGTTAACATCTCCGCTATCAACTTCTATTTCAATATCAAAATCGACCTTCGGCCATACTTGAAATGCCAAAAATGTTGAGACTTCATTTCCTGCAGTGTCATTGACAAAGAACTCAACAGTATAATTTCCCAACTGGGCAGTATTTGAATAAAGATAAGGGACACCTACGCAGGAGAAAGTGTCTGTGTCTGTGCTCATATCAGGAAGAGTAACTTCAAACCAGCAGGTATCAACCTCGAGATTGTCAGTTGTATCCATCTGGAACCTGTGTTGCTGGTTGATGTATAAGATAGTCTTACCGACCTGAGCCCGGATAATTGTAGGATCAACCAGATCGTCCGCAGCAAAATAAGTGCTCTCTGTCTCTTCCTCCCCTAAACTGTCTTTTGCATAATAATCTAGGTAATATGTGCCGATCTGCTCTGGTATAGTGAAGCTGGTGCTGTACCAATTTCCTGTGCCCGAAAGGCTGAGTTGATCTGAGCTCGCATCCGGATAAGTGATGTTCACATATACTGTTTCTATTGAATTAGGAGAAGTAACATCTGCGCCAATCTCAATATCTTCTGAGATGTCATAAGATGCTCCCTCAACAGGAGCAAGGTTCATGATAGTAAGCTCAGGCATGCTTGTGTTCACATAGATGCTGTAGTTTGCAGCAGCCTCGCCTGACTTTCCTGTGCTGTCATAGGCAATGCAGTTCCACTCGTAAGTTCCGTCTGTAATATTTTGTACTAAAAAGCTTGATTTATTATAGGAACCAGAAACATCCAATGAAATTGTCTGATAAATTCCTGTTGAGTTCCATAGAAAAAGCGTAAAATTGGATAACCCTGTTCCTGATGTATTGCACGTGAAGGTCTGGTTGTTGTTTGATGTCGAAGTAGTATCTACCGGAGTTATAAGGGAAACAACAGGCGGTAGTGTCTCATTGCTGTAAGTCACGTTGAAGAAGAACACATCCCATGTTATATTGTAATATCCTGGCGCGCCTGTAACAGCGTGCACAAGCTCTGATTTTGCCATTGCACCACTACCCCAAAAATCACCACATGACCAATCTTCTAGGGAAGTGACATCAACACAAGTAATGGCAGAGGGCTCTGATATTCCAGGGCATGCAGTAGTTATTTCAGTATAGCTTGCGCCGTCATCAGCATCAACACTGATATCACAACTAGTTATGACTGCTGTCTGCGACCACCACTTATAGCAAAAAGAAACATTCACGATGCGGGCGCAATCCGTGATAGAGGAATTGCTTGAGTTTATCTTCACTCCTGCCCAGAATCCGCTTCCTGCCAGATTCCTGACTGCATGAGTCTCATAAGTGCTGTCATCATAGAACAAGGAATCTCCTGGATAAGTATTCTCGCATGCATCTCCCCATGTGCCTGGTGAAGCCGCAGCGTCTTCTGCAAAGCATTGCTTGACAGGCATCTTTCCCGGGTAATTAGAAGCAATGACAAACACTATAGAAAGGATTATGCTGATTATAAAAAAAATATGATATAGTACAAGGTACTTTGTATGCGCCTCTTTCATCAAATCAATCACTGTATGATGAATCTTATAAATTTTGTGATTCTGGCACATCCTTTCTTTAGAATCAAAAAAAGGTTTAACAACAAAAGATTTGTTTGAATTACAACCTCTGAGAATAGTACCCTCTGCAAAAATTTAAATAATCAGGCTCAAACTAAATAACTATAAAATAAAAAAAGGTGTTATCTATGAGTAAAATATTAGTTGTCGATGATTCTGAATATGCAGCAAATGCAGTTAAGCTTATCCTGGAGCATGAAGGGATTTCTGTCATCCATACAGACAAGGGAAATGAAGTTTTGGACATAGTGAAAAAAGAGGGTGTAGAGTTAGTGATTCTTGACCTGATGATGCCTGATGTAGACGGCCATACTGTATTCATGTACCTGAAACAGGATCCCATGACAAAGCATATCCCGATAATAATCTTGACAGCAAGAGCAGACGCGATAAGGTGGCATGATGAAATCCAGGGATGTGATCTATTCATGAAAAAGCCCTTTGAGAACAGGGAGCTTGTCGAAGGAGTAAAAAAGCTATTGGCTTCAAGAAAAAAGTAATATCTGCAAAAAGAATGCTATTTAAAAACAGTTTAAGGCTAAAACTCATTATAGGATTTCTTATAGGTGTATTATCGATAGGCATATTCAGCATCTATTCTATAAACCAGATAGATAATGCGAAGATCCTGCTTGATGAACAGGCTGACATCCTGAAATCCAGCCAGGCAATGGCACTTCACACAAAAGACTCTTTCCATGTGCTAAATATTTATCTGTTTACTGAAAATTCCACTGAGCTTGAATCATTAAGGTCTGGATTCACTGTCTCTTCCTACAAGGCCAACAAACATCTGCTTGATATAAAGGAGAAAAACATTTACAAAGAGATACTGGAACAACTGCAGACTTATGCCGAAGCTAACCTGAAAACACTGCAGGACATGATTTATATCCATGACCTTAAGCTTGCTGAAGTCAATGAAACTGAAAAGATGAATTTGGAAAAAAAAGAGAACTTGCTGCTTCAGGATTCGAAGAAAAACCAGGACAATGTCCAGCTGA
>JAFGSP010000026.1 GCA_016934775.1 Candidatus Woesearchaeota archaeon
AAGCAATTGAGCTTGCTTTAGAGCCAGGAGAATCAAAGACTGTTATTGTTACAGAAAGCTATAGGATCCCATTTGTTATACTTATCATTGCAATAATATTTGCAATTCTTTACTATAAATTAAAAAGCCCTGTTAAGATAAGAAAAGGCATTTCAGATATAAAGATAGTAGAAGGCGGTGTAAGTGAATTAAAGGTAATGCTTTCAATAACAAATACAAGCAAAAAAAGAATCAAGAATGTCAATATTATGGATTATGTTCCTAATATTGCTGATATTTCTAAAGAATTTGTAGAAGGAACTTTAAGACCTTCACAAGTATTGATGCACAAAACAAAAGGAACTGTCTTGAAATGGGGGCTTGAAGAGATGGCTCCTGGAGAAGACAGATTAGTGAGTTATAATATCAAGAGCAAGCTAAGCATCATTGGGAATTTCAGATTGCCGAGAGCAAAAGTCATATTCAAGTTAAAAGGAAAAGAAGTTCATGCTTATTCTAACAGTTTAGGAGTAAATGCGCAGTAAAATAGCAATATTTATAAATTAATAATTTTACTTCAGAATAATCCCCGCTTAGCTCAGTGGCTAGAGCGTCCGGCTGTAGATAAAATCACTCATTGACTTTATGCTATGCTAAGGATGAAAATGAGTCAGCTGATACCGGAAGATCGGTGGTTCGACAAAAATATTGTTTTTTCGAAAGTCCGCCAGCGGGGATTTTTTTTTGGCTTTAAAAACCCAAACATTTTTAAATAACCAAAAAATCCACCCTCCATGCCTGGTAAATCTTTCTATATCTAAAAGAAGCTTAAATTGAGCTTGCTTTAGCTATAGGAGATTGAATAGGTATTATATAAAAAAAAGGGCCCTGGTGGTGTAGTCTGGCCTATCATGCAGCCCTGTCACGGCTGCGACTCGAGTTCAAAAAACAATTAGGCCTTTAAATACATAGAAGGCCGATGTTGTGAAAGTCTCGGCCAGGGCGTTTTATGGGCCGTTAGCTCAGCCTGGTAGAGCACAACACTTTTAAAAAGCTGAAGCAATGTTGGGGTCGCGAGTTCGAAAGAAATAAAAAAATTTCACGAAAGTCTCGTACGGCCCGTTTATAATCATAGTCAGGGAAGGTCATAGAAAATGCCGAAGAAAAAAATAGTGATCAAGAAACATGTTTTAATGCCAAAGCATGTAAAGTTGATTGAAAAGGAAAAAAAGGACTTATTGGAAAGATATAAAATTTCTCTTAATGAACTGCCAAAGATAATAAAAAATGATTCTGCTATTGTGTCATTGAATGTGAAAATAGGGGATGTTGTAAAGATAACAAGAGAAAGCCCGACAGCAGGCGAGATTACATACTACAGAGTTGTGGTAAATGGATAAACATCAGATATTGATCAAGAAATATTTTGAAGAACATAATTTCATCGGTTCTGCGATGGAATCATTTAACCATTTTATAGAGAAAGGTTTACAGGAAATCATCAATGACAACAAAGAGATTGAACCGACGATAATCCCTCCTGATGTTGACGAGTTCAAGATAAAGTTTGACAAGATATGGGTGACAAGGCCGGAGATAACAGAGGCTGATGGAAGCAAAAGAGAGATCTATCCAATGGAAGCAAGGTTAAGAAAATTAACTTATTCTGCCCCAATCTATGTTGAAGTCAGCGCGCATATCAATGGAGTCCAGAGAGAGTCTTTTACAACACTGGTAGGAAATATCCCAATAATGCTGAAAAGCAAATTATGCCATCTGCACGGAATGAACAAAGATGATTTGATAAAGCATGGAGAGGATCCAGATGATCCAGGAGGATATTTTATCATAAACGGAACTGAAAAGGTGCTTATTGATGTTGAAGACCTGGCTGCAAATAAATTCTTTATAGAAAAGACAACAGGCACAAGCAGATATATCGGAAAGCTTTTTTCTGAAAGAGGCAGCTTCAAGATCCCCCACACAATTGAAAAGACAAAGGACGGAATATTTACACTGACGTTCACAAGGGTGAAAAAGGTTCCGGTTGTCATGATAATAAAAGCATTGGGAGTTCTGAAAGATGAAGATATAATGAATTACATTTCAACTGAAAAACAATATGACGAGATCCTGACAAACCTATATGAATTTGTAGACATAAAATCAGAAGACGAGGCGGTGGATAAGATAGGAAAAATGATTGGAATGACTCAAGCAAAGGATGTGGTAATTGAGAGAATGAAAGAGATCCTAGACAAATATCTGCTGCCACATCTAGGAATTGAGCCGGAACAAAGAACCATCAAGGCGCAGAATCTTTGCAAATTGCTGAAAAAGTTGATGGATGTTTACAACGGCGTGATATCTGTTGATGACAAAGACCATTATATGAACAAGAGGCTAAAGATGAGCGGGGATCTGCTTATGGACCTTGTCAGAGTAAATATGAATATATTGATAGGAGATCTGCTTTATAATTTCCAAAGAATTGTCAAGAGAGGAAAATTTCCCTCAATTAAGGTCATCATAAGAGAGAAGCTTTTGACTTCGAGGATTTACAGCTCAATGGCAACAGGCAATTGGGTTGGCGGAAGAAAAGGAATCAGCCAGAGAATGCAAAGACTGAATTTCTTAGAAACAATGAGCCATCTGCAAAGGGTTATTTCACCTTTATCCGCTTCTCAAGAGAATTTTGAAGCAAGGGCATTGCACACCACGCATTTGGGAAGATTATGCCCTATTGAAACTCCGGAAGGAACAAATATCGGTTTAAGGAAGAATCTATCAATGCTCTGCAAGATAAGCTCTGATTCTAATGAAGAAGACATTTTAAAGATATTCAAGGATTTCGGATTAAAAGGTGCAGGTAAATGAGTGAAGTTTATTTAAACGGCAAATTTGTAGGTGAAGTTGATGAACCTTTAGTTTTTGTAGAACAATTCAAAAGCGAGAGAAGGAAAGGAAACCTCTCAGAGAATGCCAATATATTTTATAATGACAGAAGCAATGATATCATGGTTGAAAGCGGAAAAGGCAGGGCAAGAAGGCCTTTGATCGTTGTAAAGGACGGAATTCCGTTGCTTACTGAAAAACATATCAGCCAGCTGGAGAAAGGAGAAATATCCTGGAGCGATATCATACAGCAGGGAGTCATTGAATTTTTAGACGCCGCTGAAGAGGAAAATGCCCTTATCGCTTTCACTGAAAAAGAACTAAGGTCAGAGCACACGCATATTGAGATAAGCCCTCTCACTATGTTTGGATTAGCAACATCACTCATCCCTTATGCAAACCACAGCCCGGCAGCCAGAATGAATATAGGCGGAAAGAATCAGAAACAGGCTCTTGGTTTTTATGTTTCAAATTTCCTGACCAGGATGGATATGGATGTCAACCTGCTGCATACCCCTCAAGTCCCTCTTGTCAGAACAACAATGCATGACATATACAGTGATGAAAAGCATCCGGCAGGCCAGAACATGGTTGTTGCTGTGATGAGCTATGAAGGGTATAACATGGAGGATGCCATCATAATAAACAAAAGTTCAATTGAAAGGGGTATGGGAAGAAGCAGCTATTACAGGCCAAGCATTGCTGAAGAATTAAGATACAGCGGAGGCCTTGTTGACGAGATAAGCATCCCAGACAAAGATGTAAAAGGATATAAAAGCGAGCATGATTACAGGCACCTGGAAAAAGATGGTGTTATTTACTCTGAAGCTGTTGTTGGAGAAGGAGATGTTGTGATTGGAAAAACCTCGCCTCCTAGATTCCTGAGCAGCTTAGATGAATATAATTTAGCTGCGGCTACAAGAAGAGAAAGCTCTGTCTCATTGGCTCATGGAGAAAAAGGTGTTATTGATTTTGTATTGATCACTGAGAATGAGGAAGGAAATAAATTAGTCCAGGTAAGGATAAGGGACCAAAGAATTCCTGAAGTAGGGGATAAATTCACTTCAAGGCACGGGCAGAAAGGGGTTGTTGGATTGATTGTTCCTGAAACAGACATGCCTTTTACTGCTTCTGGCATTATCCCTGACCTGATATTCTCCCCTCACGGCGTACCGAGCAGAATGACAATCTCACACATGATTGAATTGATCGGCGGAAAGGTAAGCGGCCTTGCTGGAAGATATATTGACGGGACAACATTCCACTCTGAGCCTGAAGAGGATTTGAGGAAGGAATTGCTGTCTTTGGGCTTCAGAGAGAACGGGGTTGAAACTGTGTACAACGGACAGACAGGCGAGCAATACAAGGCAAAGATATATGTAGGGAATATGTATTATCTGAAATTAAAACATATGGTTGCCAACAAACTTCATGCAAGAGCTCGAGGACCTATACAGCTATTGACCAGGCAGCCGACAGAAGGAAGAGCAAAAGAAGGCGGCTTGAGATTGGGAGAGATGGAAAAAGATACTTTTGTTGCACATGGAGCCTCGTTGCTGTTGAAGGAAAGGTTTGATTCTGACAGAACAATAGTTCCTGTCTGCGAGAAATGCGGATTGATTGCAATATATGATGAGCATAAGAACAAGAGCTACTGCCCGATATGCGGAGATGTAGAGATAACAAATGTAGAGGTCAGTTATGCATTTAAATTGATGCTTGATGAGTTTAAATCATTGTGTGTTTATCCTAGTTTGAAACTGAAGAACAAATACTAAATATAAGATGGCAAAAGAAAAAGAAGAAAAAGTTGAAGAAGCAGAAAAAAAGCCTGAGAAAGGGGCAAAAGAGAAGAAAGAGGAGATACATCATCAAGGTTATGTTTACAAAGATGTGGACAGCATTGTTTTCGGAGTTGCAAGCCCTCAGATGATAAAAAAGATGGCAACTGCCAAGATAGTCACTCCAGAGCTTTACGATAAAGAAGGTTATCCTGTTGACGGCGGACTGATGGACATAAGGCTGGGAGTCATTGATCCTGGGCTGAGATGCAAGACCTGCGGAAGCAAGCTGAAGGAATGCATAGGCCATTTTGGCTATATCGAGCTCGCAAGGCCTATAATCCACATAAGTTTTGTAAGCGTTATCCTGGACTTGTTAAGAAGCACCTGCAAAGAATGCGGAAGGATATTGATTCCAAAGGATAAGATTGAAAGATACAAGAGAAAATTAGACGAGGTCCAGGAAGAGGCTGGCTTGGAAGGAAGAAGAAAAGCGATAAAAGACATCATCGCTAAATTAAAGACAGTAAACAAATGCCCTTACTGCAGAGCGAAACAGCAGAAGATCACAATCGAGAAGCCTACAACATTTTTAGAGAATGACAAGAGGATAAGCCCTATTGAAGTAAGGACAAGGCTTGAGAAAGTGACTGACGATGATATGGAACTGTTTGGGTTAAAGACAGGCCATGTAAGGCCGGAATGGATGGTTCTGACCATGCTGCCGATACCTCCTGTAACAATGAGGCCTTCCATCACCCTTGAGACAGGCGACAGGAGCGAAGATGATCTGACGCACAAACTAGGAGATATAGTAAGGATCAACCAAAGATTGTTTGAGAATATAAACGCAGGAGCTCCTGAGATAATCATTGAGGACCTATGGGATTTATTACAGTATCATGTAACAACATTCTTTGACAATGCTGTTGCGCAGCTGCCTCCGGCAAGGCACAGAAGCGGGCAGCCATTGAAAACAATAACTGAGAGAATAAAAAGCAAAGAAGGAAGGATAAGGCACAATCTGACTGGCAAAAGAACAAACTTCTCATCCAGAACAGTTATCAGCCCTGACCCGATGCTTGACTTGGATGAAGTGGGATTGCCTATGGTTGTTGCTATGAAGCTGACTGTCCCAGAATCAGTCAATCCATGGAATATTGAATATCTGAAGAAGTTTGTTGAAAGAGGGCCTACAAAATATCCAGGAGCAAATTACATCGTAAGGCCTGACGGCAAAAAGAAGAAGATAACTGAAGAGACCAAAGAAGCGTTGATTGAAGAGGTCGAGGTAGGATATGCTGTTGAAAGGCATTTAATGGATGGTGATATAGCTATTTTCAACAGACAGCCTAGCCTGCACAGAATGAGCATGATGTGCCATAGGATAAGGGTGTTGCCTTACAAGACATTCAGATTGAATCCTGCTGTCTGCCACCCTTACAATGCGGATTTTGACGGGGATGAGATGAATATCCATATTCCACAGACAGAAGAAGCCAGAGCAGAAGCAGAGACATTGATGCAGGTACAGACGCAGCTTATTTCACCAAGATATGGCTTGAGTGTAATAGGATGCATACAGGATGCTGTTTCAGGAAGTTATCTGCTAACAAAAGGCTTTGAAACAAGCAGAGAGGAGGCTATTGATCTTCTTTGCAGCATAGGAATGACAAATTTCACAAAACTGCCAAATAAAAATAAGATCAGCGGAAAAGAGATATTCTCAATGGTCCTGCCTAATAATTTTAATTTCAAGGGAAAAAGCAAGGCTTCAGATGAAAACGGCAAAAGAGAGGTTATTGTCGAGGACGGGGTATTGGTAAGCGGAGTAATAGACAAGAATTCTATAGGCGAAGAATCCGGCTTGATGCTGAGGAGCCTGCATAAGAAATATGGAGAAAGAAAAACATTAGAGGTTCTTGGAAAGATGTTTAAATTAGGCATAAAGGTCCTATTAAAATTAGGATTCACAACAGCCATATCTGACACTGACCTGCCTGAAAAGGCAATAATGATGATAAAGGATGTGCTGAATAAAACTGAAGATGAAGTAAATGATTTGATAAGAATGTACCATCACGGCAAACTAGAGATATTTCCTGGAAGAACGATGAGGGAAACGCTTGAGCTGAAGATTTTAGAGCTGTTGAATAAAGCGAGAAACGAAACAGGAAAGATTGTCCAGGAATATGGAAGCAAGAAAACATACACTATAATAATGGCTGACAGCGGTGCAAGAGGCAATCCTCTGAACCTTGCGCAGATGGCTGCTGTTGTAGGGCAGCAGGCTCTGAGAGGAAAAAGGATTGAGAAGGGGTATAAGAGCAGGACATTGAGCTGCTTTAAGAAAGGCGACCTGAGCTCTGAAGCAAGAGGATTTATCAAAAATGGATTTAAATCAGGATTAAGCCCCCAGGAATTTTTCTTCGGAGCAATGACTGGAAGGGATTCATTGATGGACACTGCCTTAAGAACTCCTAAATCCGGTTATCTGTACAGAAGATTAGCCAATGCTATGCAGGATCTAAAGGTTGAATATGACGATACAGTCAGAGAAGCAAGCGGCAAGATAATCCAATTCGAATATGGAGAAGACAGCATTGATGTAAGCAAGAGCGAGAATGGAAGAATCAATGTCCAAAGAATAATAGACTCGGTGTAAGAATATGGGAATATACCAAGAATACAAAGAAAAACTGCCTTTGAGCCTGTTTGAAGAAGTGAAGGAGAAAACAAAAGGCATGCCTGCCAGTAAAGCAAAAAAGGTTTTAGCGAGAGTGTATAAAGCTTATTTGAATGCCAAGGTTGAGGCTGGGGAAAGTGTTGGACTGGTTGCTGCTGAATCCTTAGGAGAGCCGGGAACACAGATGACATTGAATACATTCCACTTTGCCGGAGTAGCTGAGATGAATGTCACAGTGGGGCTGCCTAGGATAATTGAGATCCTTGATGGAAGAAAAGAGATCAAGACACCTATGATGGAGATATATTTGAAAAACCCTTACAGCAAAGGAAAGGACATAAAAAGACTGGCATTGAGCATCAAGGAGACAACCTTAAAAGATGTCATAACAGAGGTCTCTGCAAATATCGCTGAAAAAAAGATTGAAGTCAAATTCAATAAAGAAAATATGAAAGAGATAGGAATCACATCTTCCCATGTCATTTCTGCCTGCGGAAAAGCTTTCAAAGGCATCTCAATCAAAAAGACAGATGACGGGATGCTGATCAAGATCAAAGGCGGAGAAGACAAGATCAATGAGGTCTATAAGATAAAAGAAAGGATCAAGGAAGTTTATATTAAAGGCGTAAAGGGGATAAAGCAGATACTGCCTGTCAAAAGAGGGGATGAATTCATCATCATCACAGCCGGCTCTAACCTGAATGAGGTTCTGGGGCTGAAAGAGGTTGATGAAACCAGAACAGTATCAAATGACATCTACGAAATCGCAAATGTCTTAGGAGTGGAAGCTGCCAGACAGGCTGTGATCAATGAGGTCAACAAGATCATCGAAGCTCAAGGATTAAATGTCGATATGAGACATATCATGCTTATCGCAGATACGATGTGCTTTTCAGGCAATATCAAAGGCATAACAAGGTATGGCGTTGTCAGCGAGAAGGCTTCTGTTTTAGCTAGAGCCAGTTTTGAGACGCCTATCAGGCACATCATCAATGCTTCTCTTGTCGGAGAGGTTGATAAATTAAGCTCAATAGTTGAGAACGTGATGCTGAACCAGCCTGTTCCTGTAGGAACTGGCCTGCCTGGACTGGTTGTTAAGGTGAGAAAGTGACAAATATAGATGAAATCAAGAAGGATTTGAAAGAGGATAGATTAGTTATTGGCACTAATAAGGCTGTTAAAAGCTTGAGATTAGGCAAGTTGAGAAAGGTTTATCTGACATCCAACTGCCCTGATGATGTAAAAGAAAGTGTTGAGAAATACTCTAAATTGGCTAAGGTTGAAGTGGTTAGATTGAAATTAGCTAACGATGCTTTAGGAACAGTGTGCAAAAAGCCATTTTCTATTTCTGTCTTAGGTTTGAAAAAATGAAGATAAAGTTTGATATGAATATTATGAAGTTCATTTCTATGTTTGAGACTATAACTCATGCTTCTGTCAAGGACTGTATTCAGCAGGATGAAAGACTTGTGTTTATTGTCAATCAAGGAGAGATCATGAAGGC
This sequence comes from Candidatus Woesearchaeota archaeon, assembly GCA_016934775.1. Taxonomy (GTDB): domain Archaea; phylum Nanobdellota; class Nanobdellia; order Woesearchaeales; family GW2011-AR15; genus JAFGSP01. Next base: position 8,846 of record JAFGSP010000026.1, read on the forward strand.
AATCGGCAAAGGCGGAAGGAATATAAAGCAAATGGAGAGGAATGTTAAAAAGAAGGTCAAAGTGGTTGAGTATAATCCTGATCTGATTGAATTTGTAAAGAATGTTGTTGCTCCTTTGAAAACTGCTGATGTTTCTGAAGACGACGGAGTTGTTAAGATAATACCTCCTGATTCCCAGACAAGGGGGATGCTGATCGGCAGAGGTGCTGTAAATCTTCGCGGTTTTGAAGATATAGTTAAAAGGTATTTTCCGATAAAGGAGATAAAGGTTGTTTAAAACAGAGACTTAACGGCGCTTTCAAGATTAGGAAAAACAAAGATTTCCGAAATCTTTTTAAAGCAATCTTTAATTCTAAGTAAAAATGAGCAAGAAATCAAGAGGATTAGGAACTGCAGATTCTTTGATAAGAAGAAGAAAGGTCGGCAGATGGCACCATAGAAAATATATCAAGAAAACACTGCATTTGAAAGAGAAGTCTGACCCGTTAGAAGGAGCTTCCCAGGCAAAAGGCATTGTTCTGGAGAAAGTGCAATTAG
>JAFGSP010000004.1 GCA_016934775.1 Candidatus Woesearchaeota archaeon
GACTTTAGTCTTGAATACTTCCCAGCCGTATTCATTTGATTTCCTGGCTTCGATTTTCAGCTTATAGTCTTTAAGTTCTTTCTCAAGCACAATCAAGTCATTAGATTCGGCAATCTTTTTCCAATCCATGTTTCCCCCTCCACTTTCGGATTCTTTTTTGGATATTAAAAACATATATTAATCTTTTCTTTTCAGTATCTCAGATGTTATTTCTGCTAGGTTTTCAACTTCTGATAAGGTCATGTTGAATCCTGCCCCGGCATACTCTTTCAGGTCTATGTTTTTTGCTATGAAATAAGATCCTTGTCCAGTCTTATGCTCTTCATAGATGAATGCACTTGATTGATTTGCAGGTATGTACATAGTCTTAATCCCAAGGTTTCCTGCAGAAATGACTTTAAGCGGGATGCCTCCTGTTTCCAGCAGGTTGCCTTCAGAGTCAATAGCTCCAGTTATTATCCAGGGCTCATCTGAAAAGGTATTGTTGGTGAGAAGCGCTATCATCCCAAGGCCGGCAGCAGCCCCTGTGCTTCCGCCTGAGACAGACTCTGAATTAAGGTCGTATGATATGAAATAGTCAAATCCGCTTATTCCGGTGTATCTTTCTGCAAAATCAATAGCATTTGCAATCGATTCGGCAGTAGAGAAGTCTATAGTTGTTCTGGAATCAAAAATAATCCTGCCCTGGCCTTCTCCAATAAGACCTATTCTTAGCATGCCTAAGATTCCGGCATTCAGCCCTGGATCTGTAGCTATTACAGGAACATCAATAAATTTAGGGATCAAGTCGGGGTTGTATTCACTGTAATATACCTGCCTGGTATCGAAGAAGCCTTCTGAGAAGCTTGAACTTGAAGAAATGACAAATATAAATACAAGTATCGCTGCAGATAGCTTCTTCACTGTATCACCCCAACATATGGGGGGAGAGGAGAGTATTTAAGGTTTTTGATTATCCAGGGTAGATTGCTACAGTAATATACTCTCCATTAAAAACTCTTTGTGCAATTCTGGAAATATCCCGAGGTTGTACATCTCTCCTGATTTCAGCAACTCTTTCAAGAGAATAAGGAACCCCTTTGCCTACTCTATAATCAATTTGTCTTGCTCTACTCATGGGGCTCTCAAGTATAGCCTCCCAAAGAGTCTTATAATAACCTGTTGTTATAGTTTCCAATAAGTTTGAATCAATAATCCCTTCTTTTACATTACTTATTTCTGTATCTATAATCTTCTTAATCGTTGTCTCGTTCTGTTCACTAAATCTTTCAACCATGATAGAGCCTTCATCTGGATTTATCATTTCTGAACCTTCTTCGATAGACACACTATATACTAATCCCTTCTCTTCTCTTAACGCGTGTGATAATTTACCGCTTAGGCCACCAGCCAGATATTCGTTCAGTATTGATAGGTGAACAGAAGCTTCTTCCTTGATTCCAGGGATTATGTACATAATATCTAGGATTTGATAAGGTAGTCCAGGAAATCTTCTATAATCTTCTAAGGGGATCAATCGAGGAACATTTTCCTGTAAAATATTGCTCTTTGTTCCTGGTTTTATATCTCCAAAATAAAACTCTAATCTGTCTTTCAGTTCATTCGGATCAAACCCACCAACAACTGTCAAAACCATATTGGAGGCATTTACTCTTTCAGACTTATATCTTGCAATATCATTAGCTGTCAGTCTTGATACTTCAGCAGTGTTTCCAGCAGGTATCAAACCCAGGATATGTCCGGGATACATATTAGTTTTTCTCAAATTTACAAGATACTTCAAAACACTTCCTTCCTCTTCAAATGGTGCAATCTCACTGAGTACAACATTTTTCTCAGGTTCAAAGCTAGACTTATCATAGTCTATTCTTTTTACAGCACCTGACCAAACCTTGAGAAAATCATGAAAATCATCATTAGGCATCCTGGCTGAAAAAACCATGTGTTCAGGATGAGTAGATGCATCCGGGATATCCCTGCCTGTTATTTCAAAAAGCTTCCTTTTTAGGTTTGAGCCGTCTGTTGTCCTATAGAACAGATGCTCAATAAGGTGCAATATGCCTCTTTTGCCTTCTGGCTCATGTATGCTTCCTTCATTGACTCTTGTAATGAAAACGATATCTGGTATGTTTAATTGCTTATATGCTACAGTGATACCGTTTGATAAAGTTGTAACTTCATAAGTGAGTTCATCATCGGAGTCGATCATAGAGCTGGGGAGCTATACGTTATTTATAAAGCATTTGTTTAGCCTTGTTTGAAGCAGTGAATATTGTATCCTTCCCTATGATTTCAGCACAGGAAACACCCTTCTCTTAGTAAACTTTATAAATCCCCATTTTTTCTCGAAGAGGTATGGCAAGATTAAGAAAGTTCGTTTGCTACAGGCACCTTGAAAGGCCTAATACCAGGAAATCTAAGTATAGGAATAAGTCTTTTGTCAGGGGAGCGCCTGTGTGCAGGATAGTCAAGTTCAATATTGGCAATCTTTCAGATGATTTTCCCTATAGATTGGATCTTGCAGCTACACAAGACATGCAGGTCAGGGATAATTCAATTGAATCTGCCCGTCTGACAACAACAAGGACTCTTGAGAAAGCCCTTGGAAAAAAAGGCTTTAGGATCCAGGTTAGGACTTATCCTCATCATATTTTAAGAGAGCATGCGCTTGCTTCAGGAGCAGGAGCAGACAGGTTCAGTTCAGGTATGGCTCATTCTTTCGGGAAGCCGGTTGGAAATGCAGTCCAGCTCAAGAACGGCCAGAAGCTTATGTCAGTATATGTCCCTGAGAGCGGCATTACCCTTGCAAGAGAAGCCCTTAACAAGGCAAACTGCAAGCTGCCTGCTAAGTTCAGCATTTCTGTAGAGAAGCTTTAGGATCAGAAACTGATTCTTTATATCTTTGATTCTTTAGACAGTTCAATAATCTTTTCTTTCAGGACAGATGGGTTGATTATTATCTCTTTGAACCTTTCTTGAAATTCATAGATTGTCTTTTTATCAGCGATATCCTGTTTGCTAAGATAAGTAAGCACTTTTTTTTTGTATTTTGCCACATTTAGGAGTAGGCTTTTCTGGTCTTTCATGTCATTTCCCGGAGTAGGATCAAAGACATAGACGATGAGGTCAGCAAGGTGCTTAACAACAAGATATGCCTGCAGTTCTATATCATTCATCTTGTCAGGCCTGTTCAGGGTTCCCGGCGTGTCTATTATCTGGATCTTGTTACCGGGAAGGTTGATGTAGCCTAAGTTGAGTCTCTTGGTAGTGAAAGCGTATGCGTTTATTTCAGGAGAAGCATCAGTAATCCTGGAAAGCAAGGTAGACTTGCCTACATTTGGGAAGCCGAATATGCAGACAGTAAACACAGAGGTCTTGACAGCAGGATAGCTTTTCATTATCTTTCTTGATTCTTCCAGATAGGACAGGTATTTTTTTATTTGCTTCAATATGCTTGATATCCTGCCGTAATATTCTATCCTCAGCTTTCTTATCCTGCCATGATCTACGCTCTTCTTTATTTTGAGGAGGTATTCTTTTGAGAATAGATTTATCTTTGATACGGCCCATTTCACAGAGCCCAGAGATTTTTTCAGGTCTTTGTAGTCCAGGGTGCATCTTATCAGTTCCTGGTAGAATATGTCCAGGTTATCAAGGCTTGGGAAATTAAGCAATATCTTATTCAGCGGCTCAGTCAGTGTGTTTCTGACTGTATTTATCCTGACTTCTTCAAGCATCTTTGCCTTTTTCAGCCTGTCATGCTCTCTGATAGTCTTTTCCTTGACCTTTTTTGTAGCTCTTCTGAAAGCTACATCTAAGTAAAAGTCGTGCGATTCTATCTTTTTGAGAGACTGGAAGTTCATGAGGATAAGAAATCTTATAAACTATATATATTTATCACATTGCATGAAGATTTTCCTCGTCACAAAAAACCCGCATAAAGTAAGAGAAGTATCAGCTGTCCTTGATGAGTTCGGGATAGAAGTAGGCCATCTTCCAGAAGAAAAATATGAGCCTAAAGAAATGGATCTTAGGCAGGTCGCTGAGTATAATGCAAAAAAGTTCTACGAAAAATTCAAAAAACCAGTAGCAGTTGATGACACTGGCGTCTTTTTCAGGGCATACCCTGAATTTCCCGGAAACCACCCGAAGCTGATGTTTGAGCTTATTGGGTATAAGGGGTTATTAAAATTGCTTGAAGGCGAGGACAGGGAAGCTGAATTCAGGTCAGTTGTCGGCTACTGCGACGAAAAAGGTGTGAAGGTTTTCGAAGGCGCACTTAAATGCGTCGCAGATACAAAGGCCCATGACCTTGATAAGGATGTCCTGCCTTATGAGCGTATTCTTCTAGTAGATGGCAGGTCTATATCACAGTTTTCAAGGGAAGAAAAAAACAATATATCGCACAGGGCAGCGGCTTTTAGGAAACTAGGCAAGTGGCTCACTAATCATAGATGATTCTATCCGACAAAAGGCTTTACAAGGTCATAGACTGCACAAAGCAAAGGCAGATATAATATTAAATTTGTCAGCATCTGGGATGTCTGATGAGTGACTCTTTCCAGCGGATTAGTGCCCAGATAGCCATACACAATGTATGCGACAATTGTCCTTATCACAATAGTTGCTGCAAAAGCAGTTGAAAAAGGAAGGCCCATGCCTGCGAAGAAACTCATTATCACAGCGCACATCCCACCCAGGAGAGGGATCATGAGATAAGTGGCGGAAACAAAACTGTTGGCCACATAAGAGAATACCCCTACAACCACCCCATAGATAAGGCCAATCGTTGGTCCGAATAAGAAGCCCATGAAAGCAGACATGCCGGTGTTGCTCTCTATGGAGATGTGCGGCACCATCTTACTATATCTGACAGTTGTAAATGTCACAGGCACAAATATAATCACTAAAATTAGCCCTGCTATATATTTAAACCACATCAAAGATGCAACGAGGAATATGAGAAGTCCGATAGCAAACTTGATGTTGAAGAATTTTTTTAAGTCTTTTTTCAGCTTGTCCCTGCTATTTGGTTTACTCATTAAAAATAAGAGAAGATTTCTTGATATTTTTAAATCTTTTCTAATCAACTATATTCTATGTCTCTGAGTGTCCCGAGCAGGCGCTGTCCATAGAGTTAGCTTGCTGACTAAGGGGGCAGCTTTTTCCCCACAAACTCCCTCATAAATTAAGGGAGTTCTGATTGGGAAAAATCTGTTTTATAAATAAAGTGTGACACACTTTGTTGAGTTTCTGGACAGCGTCTTCCA
>JAFGSP010000027.1 GCA_016934775.1 Candidatus Woesearchaeota archaeon
AGACCAGCTAGATTTGATCTTTCCGGGTATGCAAGCAAAATATTCTAAAGCGTTTGACTCTTTGCTTCATGATTTGTCCACAATGCATGATTTAATAAGAACTTCACCTGATATTCACAATTTATCTCCACAACTGCAAACTCAACTGAAAAATTTGGGCGGCATTGCAATGCGCAAATGGATTAGGATTAGTGAAATATGGGAAGCGCTAGATAAGCTTTGGGATTTGGAGCAAGATTTAATTCCGTAATCTTTCTAATTAGTTTACTCTGGATATGATTTTATATGTAGTCAAACAACTCCTATTGTAATGCTGGGTCCATATTTCATTTATATACGGATAACCAAGAAAACACAAAATTTATATATCACTTAATAATAATCATATTTTATGTCAATTATATATGATGTAAAATGGACTACCAACAACTAGCAAAGGAGCTTGAAGGATTGCACACAATTGGCTCAATAACAGCAAAGATGGGCATAAAAAAAGAGACTGCTGTTAACTATGTTTATGAGCTGAATAAGAGGGGATATGTTGAATTGTTTTCCAGGAAGAAAAAAAGGATATACAGGATTAGTCCGCTAAAAAAACTGAATATAGGGAATCCTGGGATGTATGACATCATAAACAAATATTCTCCAATGAAGCTCCGCGAGCCTTACGAGCATACAATCTACGGAAAGGAGCTCTCAAAGGAAGAGGCGCTTGTCAGGGCAATCAACTCAAAAGACTACAGGGTTATCCTGGCCTCATTGTCGTTGTTCAGCCATATGACAGACTGGAAAAAACTGAATGACCTGGCAAAGCAGAGTAGAGTGCAGAGGTTTGTCGGAGCCTTGTATGACTTAGCAGCCAGATTCATAAGAGTCAGGAAGATGGATAACAGGACAAGGAATTCATTGCTGAACTCAGAACTACATGATACATATCTGATCTCAAAATTAAGGTCTGATGATTTTATAGATTTAGAAAAAATATGGGGCGTATATCTGCCCTTCAACAATAGCGATATGGAGCGGATAAAAAATGATTGATCTTAATGGACAGTTAGAATTATTCAACCTGATTGGAAACGAGCTTGAAGATAGCTCTGAGGCATATCTTATAGGAGGCTCAGCAATGATGGTTTATGGTCTTAAGGCAGTTACAAAGGACATTGACATCGTATTTTTGGGTGAAAAAGACCACACTAGATTCATCAATGCCCTGAAGAAGCTCGGGTTTAAGAAAAGGGAGTTCGAGATGAATGACAAATACAGGGAATTAGACAAGACAATCCCTGTAGTCATGGAACTTGATAATGCAAGGATTGATGTTTTTTTTAGGAGGATAATCTGCTTTGACATGTCAGAGACTATGATAAGCAGGATAACCCAGAAAATAGAATTCTCCAACCTTATCGTCAAAGTCGTTACGCCGGAAGACATTATCCTGCTGAAATGCGCCACTGATAGGAAGGGAGACAGGATTGATGCCCACAATATCATTAAAGCTGCTAATGTGAACTGGGATATCATTATTGCTGAATCTATCAGTCAGACAACACCCAAGAGCCATATCTTTCCTGTTTTCCTGTACGATTTCCTGATAGACATGAAAGAAGACCTGGATGCAGACATCCCCAAAGAATTATTGAAGAAAGTCAGGGAAGCAGGGGAAAAAGAGATGATAAAACTACTCAAGAAAAAAGGCTTTTAATCTATTTATTTCCCACCTTCTCTTCCAATTCTTTCAGTTTCTCAGCCCTCTTCATGGCAGTCTTCATGAGCAACTTGTTCTCTTCTTTCAGCTTCTCGATCTGCTCATCTTTCCTTTTCAGTTCTTCATATAATGTCTTTATGACTTTATCTTTATCAGGCTTCATTTTTGGAGGTTGAACTTGAATTCTTTCTCAGTTATGACCATCAGGCAGAGGATGAAGAACAGGAGATATATCAGAAGCGAGAAAATACCCAGTGATATGTAAGCGCCGAGGACAACCTCAAGGAAGACAAGCACAGTTATTGAATACACTGCAACTCTTGCTACCTTAAATATTCCCGGTTTCTTTTTCTTTATCTTGATGAATATGAATGCAAAAAGAGTTGAAAGTCCTATTATGACCAGATATTTGACCATATGAAGCACATATGTTATCAGGAACAGCGAGGGCAGAAGGATGAGGAAAAGCAGCCACGACAGCCCTTTTATCCTGTCAGCGTTCTCCAGAACATTAGAATAATCAGACAGAGGCCTTTTCTCAGTGTTGAACAGCTTGAAGCCCAGAATGTCCAACTTCGGCCTTTTCCACATTATCTCGGTTTTTGTTATTAAAATAGATTCTTTTCCTATCTCTGTCCTGTTGGCTGTCAGGTCAAGCACGATTTTCGGTGTCTTTAGCAATACAACAGGCTCTTTGAGCTGGATATCAATCCCTGTTATGTTGAACCTGTCAAACTTGGCAAGTGTCTTCTCTATGCGCTCAGGCATTGTTATGAAGATAGGGATAGCAAGTATCCCTCCCAGGATTATCGAGAATAAAATCATGATAAAAAAGTACTGGAGCGCATCCCTCTTCTTCCGGGTCATAAGCATATTGTAATTCCCCGGATTGAGAGCGTGGACATAAAGGAAAGCGAATTCTTTAAGCCTCATGACAAAGAAGTTGGTTAAATAGGATTTATAAGGTTTTCCAATACGTATCAATAAATATTTATACTTCCCCCTAAACAATAATATAATATGGTAGAACTGACGCCTGAGCTTCTTGGGAATTCATTTATTGTTGTATTGGTTTCTTATGCAATCGCCTTTGCTTTCCAGCTTTATATGCTGTATTTGAACTGGAAGCAGTCAAGAGTCCACCATCAGATGGACGAACTTATAGCAGAAGTCAAAGAGATAAAGGGATTGCTGAAGAAAAAGAAGAAGTGAGACCATATACCCTATTCTATTGGATAATGTTAAATAATAATTCAGATTCTCTGCTCAAAAGCTAATTTGAGGAACATAAATGATAAAAGACAAAGTAACAAGTTTGGATTCTATATTCTTTGATTTTGGGAGAGTGAGTTCAAAAAGCAATATTGTCGAGGAACCCTGGTGGGAGGAAGTAGTGGCTCATCTAGAAACTGCAGGTTATTCACTTAAACCTGTAACCTTTGATAATCCTTATATAGCCTATATTACTGAACCTGAATCACCAATTTCAGAAATAGATATAGGGGTAGAGTATATGAGAACTCATCTATATCTAATAATACATTCAGTTGATAAACTATCTCTTGGTGCTCCGGGCTTGACAAGAACGTCTGTTCCTGCTATTGCTTATGAATTAGAAAAAATCTTGAAAAAATATGAAAAAGGAAATAATTAATTAGTGACTTACAGAAGTATCCTCAACACCTGTTTTTGACCAGGCTCTTGCAATTTTGTCTGTCAGATCAACTGCATTGTTTTCTTTCATTTTCCTACTTTCACCAAGGGTTCCTCTCAGAGCCATGGTGGGAATACGTTTCTCTACGCATATTGAACCCATTCTGTTTCCTAGCAAATACATAACATCAGGTTCATCTCCGCTTCCAATGGTTTTTGTTCTAAATGAAATTCCTAGTTGGTCAAGAAAACCTTCAACATAATCCATTAAGTCCGTATACACTTGGTGCGTTTCCCCGCTATAGGGAATATCTACTCTAACTGAACCACTGGCAAAAGCATATTTCAAATCACTTGTTGTATTAATCATGTTTTATCACCTTGATATTGTTTTGTGATGGGATTGTAAATAGTTTGTGTCACAATTCACACCTCCTTTGATAAATCCAGTTCAATGTCATAATATTTCTCATAATTTCCTGGACGATTCCGGTCC
>JAFGSP010000028.1 GCA_016934775.1 Candidatus Woesearchaeota archaeon
GGACCGGAATCGTCCAGGAAATTATGAGAAATATTATGACATTGAACTGGATTTATCAAAGGAGGTGTGAATTGTGACACAAACTATATTTGGTTAGTTTGTCTCGCAATTAAGTGAAATAAGAAATTTTCAACATGACGCAGATGAGGGAGGGGCAGCTCCCTGCGGGAAACCCGAATAGGGCTTGCATTTTTTTGCAAGACCGTCTGCCGTCATGGTGGTGAAAATTTCAAAACACTTAGAAAAAAATGAATTATGAGACAGACTATGTTTGGTTAAGGCTTTTATATAGATTTATATATAAAATAAATTTGCCGCTTGATATGTCTAGTCTGGACTTCATAGTAGGGCTGCTGCCTAAGAAGATTGACCTGACTGAAGAGATAGGAGGAGAATATGTTCTTTCTTATGATATCAGTCCAGGAGCCAATATAAATACCCTTAGTATAATTGCCTGCGGAGAAGGCAGGGAGATAAGCGGACTATATCTTACATTATTGAAACAAGAAACTAGCGTTATTGAAGGAGATGTTAGGTATGCATACTTATTTATGGATGAGAATCAGACAGGCACTTTTAATGAGGTCGGGTTTTTCTATCTTATCGCGCGCCGCTTTGTGGGCTCACTTAAAGCCTGCTTAAATGAAACAGGAATAAAGAGGATATATTTCTCACCCAGGGATTCTTCAGGATTCCATGACCTTGCAAATGATTTAGGGTTTGAAGAGACAGGATACAGGTCAGATAACGGGGGCATGGTATATATTGAACTGGCGTATCCGGGGTTGGACTCTTAGAAACCCTATTTATGCCCAAAGCCTAAAAACCGAAAGCTTTTTAAGCCAATTCAATTCCCCTTTATAAAATTAATGTTTTTACTTTACAGGATTAATTTACAGCGGGGGTTGGAATATGATGAATCGAGACTATGTTAAGAAGTGCCCTGAGTGCGGGGGCATAAACTTGTTCTGGAATAAGGAGAAGGGAGAAGTTGTTTGCAAGGACTGCGGACTTGTTGTTGAAGATAAGATGGTTGATTTTGGCCAGGAATGGCGTGAATTTGATTCAGATGCAGCCCAGAATAAAAGAAGGACAGGCGCTCCTATAACATATACGCAATATGACCAGGGCCTTGGTACAGAGGTCGGAAGGAAAGCTGATCTTTATGGGTTGGAAAAAAAGAGCAAAAACAAATTCTTCAGGTTGAGGAAATGGCAGTATAGGATATCCACAGCTATTGAAAGAAATCTTAAACTTGCTTTGGCTGAACTGAAGAGAGTGTCATCATATCTTAAATTGCCTAAGTCAGTTGAGGAAGAAGCTGCAAGAATATACACTTTGGCTGTCCAGAGAGGATTAGTTAGGGGCAGGTCAATGGAATCTGTTGTGGCGGGCGCATTATATGCGGCATGCAGGCGCCATGAGGTTCCCAGAACATTAGATGAATTAAGTGAAGCATCAGGCATAGAAAAAAAGGAAGTCGGAAGGACTTATAGATTTATAACAAGAGAACTGCAAATAACTATACTACCAAGCAACCCTATTGATTACATGCCGAGATTTTCAAGCTCATTGAAGCTTAGCCCGAAAACACAGAGCAAGGCTGTTGAGATTATAGATATGGCCCAGAGGGCAGAGCTCACTTCAGGAAGAGGGCCTACAGGCATAGCAGCAGCAGGCTTATACGTGGCAGCACTTATCAACGGAGAAAAAAGGACCCAAAGAGAAGTCGCGGATGTAGCAGGAGTCACAGAAGTCACAATAAGGAACAGGTACAAAGAGCTCCTGGACAAGCTGGACCTTGAGAACGAGATAAAAAAGCTCAAGAAAAAGGCTAAGGAAGAATAGGATTTAAATAATCTAATTTTCTTTTTATTTCTATTATGGATTTAGTTTTCATGCTTTCTGAACCGCATCATACAGGGTTTGATGATAATCTGGCTGTAGTCTATGTTAAGGGTAATTGCAGAATCTTTGATACATCTTTTCTGGAAGAAAGACTTGCCAAATATTGCTGCAGCTATGGTGATTATAATGACCTGGTGCTTAATTTTACTGATGCGGATTTCTACTTGTATGGTCTGGTTAAAATCATTAGGAAATTATCAGAGTCTATTGATGATAAAGGACTTAGGGTTGTGTTATCACATAGGCAACACAGTGACCTTATTAAGTGGCCTTGTATGGAGCGGTATTTTGGCACATACGATCTACAGGGAGATAAACATACTTATATAATCAATCCCCTGGCCCTTCAGGAAGAAAGAGAAAAAGCAGCCTAGAACCTAAAGACTATTTTTTCAAAATCTTTTACCTTATTATCTTCTACCTGAACACCCTCACTTCTCAACAGCTCAATCTTTTCAGTTATCTTATTTCCTGCTGTCTCCCCACCAAATCCACCAATGCTTCCATCACTCTTCACAACACGATGGCAAGGCACTTCAGGAGCATAAGGATTGTTCCTCATCGCCTGGCCGACAGCCTGATAAGCTTTTGTGCCCAAAGCAGATGCCAGCTCTTTGTAGGTTGTCACTCTGCCTTTCGGGACTTGTCTCAGAAGAGCATATGTTCTTCCAGAAAATTCTTTCATGTAACTAGGATTAGCCAAGTACTATAAAAAAATAACCTAAATGACTTCAATTCAGATTGAACTCTTTGAAAATCAAAGATTTTCAAGGACCTCAAAGTTACTTCAAGTTACTTTGAAGTCTTAGCAAGGTATATATAGCAGAGATGTTTTACTAACATCGGTGATAGTTATGGAACTGAAAAATCAGATAGAAAAACTGAAGGAGAACTGGCTTCTCATTGTGCTGCTAGTTGTTCTTGTCATGTTCAGCGGCGGGATGAACCAGATGCTCCAGGGAGGACTGATGTCAGCAGCAAGATACTCAGTTGCCTATGATTCAGACTACGGCGGCTACGGAATGGCTGAGAGCAAGATGTACAGCGCATATAGCCCTACTTCTTCATATTATCCAGGAATGGATTTTGCACCAGAAGTTGATGAACGGGTTGTCATTAAAGACACGACCATGTCAACAGAAGTAGAGAGAGGAAAGTTCGACAGTGCAGCCTCAACACTTAAATCAACAATATCCAACACAGGGTCTATCCTTCTCAATGAGAATGTCAACCAGTATGGTGAAGGCTGGAAAGCTTACAAAGTAGGCAGTTATCAGGTCAAAGTGCCTACAACAGAATATGATTCAGTGCTTGCACAACTGAAGCAAATAGGAGAAGTGACTTCTTTCAGAGAGAGCGCAAGAGATGTCACAGGCACGTACACAAACCTGAACACAGAGCTTGATGCAGAGAAGGCGAGGCTTGATAGATACCAGGATATGTTTTCTGAAGCAAAAGAGATATCCGATAAAATAGAGCTTAACGACAGGATATTCAACCAGGAAAGGACCATAAAGTACCTTGAAGAGTCTATTGAGAATATAGACAATAAGGTGGAATATTCCCAGGTTTATATCTCAATCTCTGAAAAAAGGTCTGAATATGTGGACATAGCCATTGTGAAGTTCTCCCAGCTTATAATGGGAATGGTTAACAGCTTCAACGCAATGCTAAGCCTGGTATTTGTAATCCTTCCGTGGGCTGCTCTGCTTGGAGTGTTCCTGATGATCAGGAAGGTCAAGGGGAAGAAAAAATAGAAATTATTTTTTTATAATTTTTTTTCTTAAATCCCTTCTTGTATTCTTTTGCTAATTCCTTAATCCCAGAGGCTTCAATCTTAATCCCTTTTTTCTCCAGCAGCCCGCTAACCCGCATACCTGAAAGATAATCGCAGAATTGCGTCACGTTCTTGGGTGATTCAGTATATCTTGCGCGTTCAAAGTCGATAAGAACGGGATTTGTCTTGTCAATAAGGATGTGCTTATGCGGATGGTGCATCTCAAACTTGTTTATCTGCATTGTATCCATCCTGAAGAGCTGGTCAAATGTCTTCTCCAGTACATCCAGTATGTCTTTCTTAAAAGCTTTTTCCAGGAATTCTTCAATAAATATTCCCTCTACAAACACATACATCAGGAAATCCTTTTCATGCATTATCAGTTTCGGACCGATATCCTCTTTATTTAATATTTCCAGAAAATTTGCCTCATTCCGGATAGTGCCTAGGGCGTCGCTACCAGGTTTTTTCATCTTCACAGCTACTGTTTTCTTATTGAATCTGCCTTTTATTATTACGCCTCTTTTTCCTTTGGCAAACAGTATTGGATTTTTCATTCCAATATCTTCAAGCCTTTTGAGCTTCTCAGATTTTCTGAGTTCATATAGGATTATATCCTCAAAAAACACATGGATTTTTTCAAGTATCTTAGATTCAAACAGATTCCTGGCAATTGCCTCACTGATAAGGCTTTGGCTTGCTAAGGAAGAGCTTGTCAGAAGAATTTTTCCATCAGCATTAAGGAAAGGACCTAAAGCATCAAGAAACTTTATTGTGGTATCACAGCCTCTCTTCCCAGATACTAGTGCAATGTCCTTAACATTTTTCTCTTCAGGCAGATAAGGAGGATTGAATATTATCAAGTCAAATTTTCCTGTAACTTTCTCAAAAAGATTAGATTCGATAAACTCGATGTTCTTAATCTTCTCTATCTGGCCGCTTATCCTTGCTGTTTTCACAGCATCAGGGTTTATGTCAACAGCCAATATTTTTTTTGCCTTTTTTGCAGCAGTTATCGCTTGTATCCCTGTTCCTGTGCCCATGTCAAGTACAGAATTGACTTCAGAATATTCCTCTACATATTTTTGCATCAGATATGAGTCTTCACCAGGTTCGTAGATTACCATATGACTAAAAGAAGAGAGATTCTATTTTAAATTTAATCTAAATCTCTATAACCTTGCCGTGCCTTCCGACATTGATGACCTTTGTCTTTCCAATGACTTCTTCGATACCTTCAGCTTCATGGACATGGCTGCAGAGGAGAATGTCAGGTTTGAATGCCTCAACAGCTTTCTTTATTCCCGGGCTGCCGGGCACAAATTCGCTTAGTTTCTCCATCTTTGTATCAGATGGGTGGACATGGCTTACCATTATCTTTTTTTCAAGATACTTGATCTTGTCATGTCCCTGTTTTAACAGGTCATATATTTCCTTGTCAGTCATCCTTGACTTAGGACCTATGTTAGCCCCGCCGCATCCAAATATGCCGACATCATCGTATTTGACAGAATACCCGTGGATGTTCTTGATATCCGGTCCGTACAGTTCAGCCAGGAAGTCAGCAGTCGCCACAGTCTCATGGTTTCCCGGGATAAGAAGAACTTTTTTCTTCCTCTTTGCAAACGGCCCAATCAGATTGTCAGTGCTCATCTCATGGAAAGTCAGATCGCCGCACAATATCACAAGATCAACTTTTTCTTTTTCTGCTCTCTGGGCAAGCTTTTCTGCAAGGCTCATATCTCCATGCAGGTCTCCTGATGCTAGAATCTTGATTTGAATCACCTCTCTTTGATTTCCTTGTTTTCAGTCAATACAACAAGGGTCGAAGGCCTGCTCTTTTTAATGCCTTCATAGAATATGTAATCGACAGATGCCTTGATATCAGGATCAAGGTTTTCCATAGAGGTCATGAATTCTTCTCCGTGCTTGTTTACAGATGTTGTTACAACAGGGAAGCCCATTTCACTAACAATGCCTGAGAACCAATTATCTGGAATTCTGACTCCGACCGTATTGAGCCCCGGGTTGACTTCTTTGGATATAGCTGTGCTTTTATTAAGTCTGAGCACAAAAGTATACTGGCCCGGCAGCTTATCAAGCCAACCCAGATCCTGTTCATCAATAATACAGTTTTCCTTTATCCATTCTTCGCCTGGGGCAATCACTGAAAAAGGCTGATCTTCCCTTTCTTTTATCTTTCTGATCCTTTTTAC
>JAFGSP010000029.1 GCA_016934775.1 Candidatus Woesearchaeota archaeon
AAAAGAGCATCTTCTAAATCATGGCTATTCAAAAGAAGATGTTGAAAGCGCATTTTTAGCCATAGACAAACAGACTGCTCCAAAGGTTGATTCAAAAGAAAAGAAGCAGCAAAAAGTTCCACAAGAGCTTCTTGATTACATCAATTCTCTCAATAAGATAGGCCATAGAGAAAAAGATATTAAAGATCATCTTGTTCAGCACGGCTATGATAATGAAACCATAGAAACGGCTTTTGCCATGCTTCCGGTTCAGAAAAAACCAGAAAAGCAAGCTCATCACTCAAAGATTAATCATGTGTTCTATTTCCTGATCGCGCTCACAGTGATTGCACTTGTTGTATATTCACTCATGTATTTCAAGTTTCCTTCACTTGGCCCGGATGCCTGTGATGATGTCTCTGTTTCAATCTACGAGATAGAATCAGTTCCTGTATTGTGTGTCTTTCCAGATAATTCCAAAATCCAGATGATTGTTCAGAATACCGGAAGCAAGACACTCTACGGAGTAGACATAACAGCCAAAGGCAGCAGAAGCGTCAAAGCAGATATTGATGAATTCAATCTTCCTCCGGGTGAATTCTTCACAAAAGTATTTGATTATGGCGCAGATAACGGCGATTTGGTGGAAGTTTCCTTAGTGCCGTCTGTTTTTATTGATAATAACAAGCACGTATGTGCTTCAAAGAAAATAACACTTACCGGGATCGAGACCTGCAAGTGACTTTTTTCTCAAGCTTACTTAATAATCCAAGGACAACAAACGCCTCTCTTTTAGACATCATTGATTTCTCAAATAGCTTTTTCCAGGATATCCTTTGTGTCTCTTTTTTTTCTTTTGTGGGAAATTCAAGGTTATCAAGGATTATATCAAGCTTCTCAGCCATGACTTCTTTTTCTTTAGGTGTGGCAGCCCTTATGTGGCTGTTTATCTTGTTTTTTCCAGTCTTTTTGTACAACTCATAGAATACTATGGCGGCAGCATGGCTGATATTAAGAGCAGGATATTTTTTTGAGCTCGGGATAGAAACAATAAAATCGCATTTCCCTATTTCTTCATTACTCAGCCCGTTGCCCTCATTTCCAAATACAATCGCTGTCTTTGGAGTTACTCTGTCAGCAAGCTCTTCCACTGTTAAGGGGGTCCTTGGTATGTTATAATCGCTTCCGAGCACAGAAGTTGTTCCGATGATATAATCGAAGTCTTGTTTCAGCATGTCAAAATATTCGTATTTTTTGACCTTTGCTTTTTTTAATATCTCTGAGGCGTGTTTGCTTATCTTGATAGATTCCTCATCCAGATGGTTGCACAGGGGTTCTATTAGAAGGAGGTCTTTCAGGTCAAAGTTCTTCATAGACCTGGCAATAAAACCGATATTGGCAGGAGTCTGCGGCCTGATCAAAACAATAGTTGGCATAGGTTATGAGAACAAGTGTTAATTTAAAAAATTATATCAAATATAAAACGACACAAAAAACCTGAACATGTTCCTGAGCATAGGCAGGAACAGAATAATTAACAAGATTACTAAAGCAGCGATATTCACATTCTTCCACCATTTCATGGCTTTTTTCTTGTCTTTGATGAAATACTGGAAGTTGATGAGGAGCATCCTTGCGCCGTCTGTTATAAATATCGGGAAAAGATTGATCAGGCCTATGTTGATGCTGATGAAGCCTGTCCACCAGAATAGCTCATACAGCCACTTTAAGATGTTCCATAGGATATGATATCCTGCTGAATCTTCTTTGAGAGAAAAATCTTCACCAAGTATCCATATGCCAAGATACGCTTTTTCATTATCTTCAGGATGAGTAATGGTCGTAAAAGAATATTTATCGCCTTCTTTTGATGTTAATGTAACTTTTTCATTCGGTTTGAGTCTTTCTATCTCCTTTTCAAGGGAACCTATATTTGTTATTGGTATTTCGTTTAATTCCGAGACAACAGTGTTATTTGGGACACCTGCAATAAAAGCAGGCATAGTGTCATTTGAGATTGCGCTTATATTGACACCCTTAGATACAGTTATGAGTGTGCTTGCGCTGCTTACTCCTAATACAAGAAACAGGCACACAATCCACAGCACAGCATTAGACACTGGTCCTGCCGCAAATATAGAATGCTGCATCCTGTGAGGCTGCTTTTCCAATTTCTTTTCATCAAGTTCTACAAAAGCAAGCATCAAAGGACCGAAGAAACCTATGCCCGAACTCTTTACTTTTTGGTTATGCGCTCTTGCCACCATGCCGTGAGAGAACTCGTGCACGGCCATGATTATGAAAAGGCTGATCCAGCCGATAATCAGAGGGAACTTTATCCCAAGGCCTGCTATTGGAAGGCCTGGCACTACGAGGCCGCCGCCTACTGCGCCGGGTTTTTCAACCAATAGGTCATAGGCGCTCCTCACAAGAAGGTAACTTATTGCAATAAGTCCGATATAAGCAAGGAAAATCCCAATGTATCCCCAAATCTTTATCAGTTTCCTGAACCTGTTGTTGACCCTATCCATTAGATTAAGACCAATCTTTGTCTTGTAGAGATACATAAGAGGGCCCTGTTTCTGGAGCCTGTCTTTGTTCAGGAAAATGACAAGAAGGATTGCAGAATAGAAAAGGATGACATCTTTATATTCAAGCACAGTAATGAGAAAACTCATTTTTTTCTGAGCGGCCTGAAATTGTGGCCCCCGCACTTAGTGCATGTGACCTTTTTTGCAATAACTTTGAGAGCAGGAGCCTTAATTTTAGACTTGCATTTCCTGCAAACAAATACATTCTTGAAAAGCCTCAAGTCAGCTTCAGGGAATTTTACCATATTAACACCTTTAGTCAGATTTTATCTGCTTCATAACTCTCTCCCCGAGGATGTTCCAGTAAAGCACAGTCATTCCGTCCTTGATCTTGCCTTCCAGTTCTTCAGGGATTGCCATGTCAAATGTCTCGTAGCTTTCCATATCCATCACTGTCGCAGATTTTCCCGCAACAGATAAGACCTGCGCACTGAGTTTCTCGATAATAGGAGTCTCGACATTGTCATGTCCTGGCATCACGACCTGCCTTTTCTTGCCGTCCATGATACCGACTGCTTCCAGCCTAACCTTTGCATGCCCGTGCTTTCCAGGCCTTGAGACCTGGGTGTCTTTTACGATGCATGCAGCCCCTTCAAGCACAACATAGTTGCCTTTTTTTAATGTTCCTACACTAACCAGTTTTGTTCCAGCCATCTTTCCTACCTCTCAGAATCTTGAAGATATTTATAAAACTTACCTATGAGTTTTTAATTTTTTCTAATTAAACCAGAAACTTTCCCTTATTTTTTCCTTT
Organism: Candidatus Woesearchaeota archaeon; assembly: GCA_016934775.1. GTDB lineage: Archaea > Nanobdellota > Nanobdellia > Woesearchaeales > GW2011-AR15 > JAFGSP01. The sequence continues at coordinate 3,325 of JAFGSP010000029.1, forward strand.
CTCAGGAAGTTTGTGAGCTTTTTTTCCATATCCGGCTCCAGGAATTTTTTTTCCTGTTCCCTGAACTCTCTGGAATGGTGGATTGTCCTTTTTCCGGTATTCTTATACCTGAATTTCTTGTGGAGCATCTCGTGGTACATGACATAATCCATCAGCATCTGGTCTTTTTTCAGTATTCTTGATATTCTTATGGTGTCTGTGTTGTAATCATACGTCCCCAGAGTCCTGAAATTCTTGCCTCCCCATTCAAGATTTGGTTTTAGGAGAAGGCCGTTGAAATATTGGGAGTTTATCCTTTCAAATGAATCTTCAAGGATGTTGTCTGTCTTTGTCTTAGGAGTCAGCGCTGGAATCTTTTTCAGGAAAATGTTATACAGATCAATATTCACAGTGCTTATATCGGTGCTCTGGATCTTGTTCATCAATGATTGCAGAAGGCCTATCTTGATTTCATCAGAGACTTCTTTCCATGAATGCGAAAGCCTGAACTCTTTATAATCCCTAGAATACACAACTTTAGCATTATACCCTTTGAAAGCCTTAGAATACATTAGCTTAGCATCAAAATCAGGCTCTTCATTGAACAATTCAGTGTATGATTTCTTTATCAGGTAGTGCATATCTTCAGAGAATTGGGATATTTTTATTAAGTTAACTCAAAAGGATAAAAAAAGAAAGAATTATTCAAGAATGATACGCATGTAGACATCCGCGCGTTCTAATGGTTTTTCCAGTTTGAGTTCAATGCCTCTACACTGAGCTTCTTCGATACATTCTTGGGTTGAGGCTGGGTGGTATTCTGGAATTAACGGTTCAAAAATAGGGCGATGTTTTTCTTTTACTTCTTCTACACTAGGATATCCTATCGTTTTTCCAGAACCGTTGCATGTTTGACAATCCGCAGAAGGATTAAAAGCACGGGGATTAGCCGAGGTATCAATTCCATACCACCCGACACCATCACAACTTACACAAGGTACTTCAGTCGGATAATCTTCTGTTTTACTAAGCCATTCCATATAATCTATGGTTTCCCATTTCCTGATATCTTCTTCAAATATTTGTGCATGTTGCTCAATTTTTTGTTCAATATCTTTCCATGATGGTTGATTTTTAAGCCATTCTTCCATGTATGGCCCTTTTACACTCAAATCCGTATCTCCTAATTTCCAATATCCAATCTCTTGAGAAATTTGCTTAATAATAGCACTTTCCTCATCATATCTTCTCTTTAGGGCATCATAGTTTTGGAAATTTTCATGATTTGTTACTCCAATAGTACCTCCATTCTGGAATTCTGTTGGAATACTGGCCACAGGCTTATTTCCTGAAGGGCTACTCAATTGATAATCACACCAAAATCCAAGTGAATAATCTTCGCCTCTAATCTTTGATTTTATTAGTTCTTTTATAACTCTAGAACCAGAATCAACGTTCAAAGCAATACCTTGGAACGAGGCAGATTTCACGATTTCCTCAATACAATCCTGCCTGAATCTTTTGTTGTCAAAAACCGATCTTAATATAGAAACTAACTGATTACTTTTGTTTGCCATTCAAACCAGTATTAGAATCTTTTATATAACTATAACTCCTGCAATCAGAAAAATTATCAAGTCAATGCACTTCATACCTTAGAATAGCCGCGAACTTCCCCATATCCCTTAACTGCGCGCCTTCTCTTGTCTCGACAGAAATAAGCTCAACCCTGCTTCCGAACTGCTCTGCGGTCTCTTCAAGCTCTTCAATGATCTTATCATCGACTTCCTCGCTTAGGAGGAGTACATCTACAGCTCCTAGTCCAAGAGCCTTCCTTACCTGCTGTTCACCATAAGCAACTTCTTTGGGGTTTATGGACAGTTTTCCGAAGAATTTCTGCATGATGTCTTTTTCCTTGCTTATTTCTTCATTTGCAAGAACATCCTGGCTCTTGTCCACCAGTTCCTGCAGACCGAAATCTCCTGTGTAGCTCAGATCTTTTATTGCGATTATTTTCCTCTTGACCTGGTCTGTTATATAGTTTCCGTCTACAAACTCATTCTTGGTCATGCCCGGGCCGCCGACTATTATACCTTTGAGCTCCTTATTTTCCAGGAAGTTCTCTTTAACATATTCGCCTAATTTGCTGAAAAACTCTTTTGCAGCGCCTTCTCTTATCCTTTCAAAACGGGCAGAAGAATTATGGACAATTAATCCATTGGCTATAAAATTGCCTTCACCCGTAGAAATATCCACCATTTTTGTTTTTTTGTTTTCAACTTTGATATCTGCAATTCTGACTGCTAAAACAGGAGCATCATAATACTTCTTCAGATTGTTGTAAAGTTTAATGTCCTTATTTTTTACTATTTTTAGTATTGAGTTATAATAAGTCTGTTTGCTCATCATTCTTTCATCTCTGAAGAAATTATTAACCTTTGGAAACAATTCAAGGTTGTAACCGGCTTTTTCTATTATTTTTCTGATTTTTTTTCCAGAGACTGCAATCTGCCTTACATAGCTGGTATTTGATTTCTTTGATAAAACCATTTTCAGTTTTTCAGATTTTTCTTTTGAACTGAATCCTATAACTTCCTGAAATAATTTCAATGATTCCTTTTCAGTAATATTCAGAGTGAATCTTGTATGGTTTGAGTAAGGATTTCTTCTGTTATCATATTCATTTGTTGATGCTATTATCCCAAACCTTAGAAAAAGCATTTGCAGTTGCTGTACCAGTTTCTTATTATGAATTCCTAACGCAATTCCTCTATCAATATTAGCATATCCTTCAGCATCAAAAAATCCTTTAATGAACGAAGCTACAATATTATTATCTGAAATTAATACTTTTTCAGGTACAGAAGACGAGGTTGCTTTTCTTATTTCAGGGAATTCATGCTTAAAGAATCTTACAAGAGGCTTTCCGTTAACACGTAACTGCCAGTATCCTTTTTCTTTCCTGAATCTTAAACAAGTATTTGCATTAAACACTTTTTTCAATATAGACTCATAGTATCTTGCAACGTCTTCACATTGTTCAGAAAAATTAATTCTTTCATTTTCATAGCTTCCGTCACCTAAAAAATAGCCGGCAATTTGCGCTATTTCTCCGGTTAGTTCCAGAGGCAAGTTTATTCTATGTTTTGATTCTGTATATTTATTAATGAACTCATCAAAATCAATATCCAACCTGCTGCAGAGCCTTTTTAGAAATCTCGCTTTTATGTCTCTTTTTCCAAGTTCAATAACAGAGATCGCAGTCTGAGTTACACCAATATCTTTAGCTATCTGTTTTTGATATAACTTTTTTTCTTGTCTCTTATTTTTTAGATATAGTTTTCCGTTATGACTTATCTTATAAGAATTATGATATTTAAATGGATTAAAATGAACCTCTGTTCCTTTTATGTTTATTCTCTCTGCCATAATAAGCAGATCATTTTTTTTCAGTTCTTCAGCAGCCTTTTCTTTAATTTCATCCTGCCTCACAAAAAAAATATGGTCTTTTGAGCATTCAATCACGATTCTTGGATTTTTTGTTATTATTTTATATACACAATCCTTTTCAGTATCCCATTTATCTGTTACAGGTGTGTTTTTGATTGAAAAATCCTTAATCATACTTGACTTGATTACATTTGGATTATGGGCTTTTTCTACTTCAAGAATATCACCGCTGACAGATTGGATAAGTGTGTCTGGCAAAAGGCACTGTCCGCCTGCCCTTGTCTTTCCCGGCACATAAGAAGTTGTCTTGGTAAGAGGAATTATTGTTTTTCCTTTCAGCAGGGCAATGTTTCCTTCTCTCTTGTCCATCACAATAAGTCCGTAGATATCTTTTTTCTCAGCCATCTCTTTCAAGGCATCCAGAACAAATATCTTATCACATCTATATAATCTGAAATTCAGAGGCTCAGGTGTCTCGATGCTGAAGACCTCTATGTTTTGTTGGCCTTCCCTTTCAGAGATATTCCCTGCAAAGGCAGCCAGGCCATTTACAGGAGTTCCTTTATACAGTCTGAGATGCTGTATCATCCTCTCTAATGAATCAGTGACATTTTTCCTTGTGGTTGCATCTTTTATGTTCGATGCAGTCCCCTGTTCCTGGGCGAGATGGTTTATAATCTTATTCAGATCATACCCTGCAGGCACATAGACTGAGACAAGCTCAGTATGCCTTCCTCTGATAGGTTCAAGCTGCGCTATGAATTTCAGGAGTTCACGCCTTTGTTTCGAGGTGATTGCCATGCTATCTCCGAAAGAAAGAGTCTTTTATAAAGATTCCCAAAATTTATAAATCAAACATTGTTCCATGCCCTTGATGGGAAAGAAGAAACAGAAAAAAAAACAGAATTCTTCAAAACAAACCAAAAAACAGAAGCCAGATGATAATGAAACTAAACATCCTAAGAAGCCATCAACTTTTTTGGATAAACTCAAGGATTTCTATGTTCACGAATACAAGAAGCTGGTGATACTTCCGGTTGCGCTTTTTGTCATATCTGCAGTAATCCTTTTAAGCTCTTATATAACAACAGGCGACTTCATAAATAGAGATGTTACCCTTAAAGGCGGAATCTCGATCTGCATAAACAAAGGATATTCAGACTTTTCCGGCTTCGAGAGGTTTCTGAACGGAAGGTTTCCACATAGTTCGCTCAATATCAGGACAATCGGTTCAGGCGAATCCCTTACAGGGATAATTGTCGAGGCTTCTGACATCTCAGAAGATGAACTGCTTTCAGCGATTCAGGAGAAGATCAGCCTGGAAAAAGAAGACTATAGCGTTGAGACAATGGGTTCTTCACTTGGAGAATCTTTTTTCAGGCAGATGTTCGTGGCTGTGTTTTTTGCTTTTTTGGGAATGGGTCTTGTGTTCCAGTTCTATTTTAAAAATTGGTATGCTTCTTTTGCAGCTCTCATATCAGCTTTTCTTGATATTTTCATAACAGCCGGAATAATAGACCTCCTAGGGATAAAGCTTACAGCAGGAGGAATTGCAGCTTACCTTATGCTCATAGGTTATTCTATTGATACAAGCATATTATTATCTACTAAATTGCTCAAAGAAAAGATTGAAGATACGACAAAGGCACTCTTTGGGGCTATGAAGACAGGGTTCACAATGTCAGCTGCAGGCATAGCTGCGACAGGAGTCTCGTTTTTATTAACAAATAACACTACGCTTAAACAGATCATGCTTATCCTTATTGTGGGCTTGGTTATTGACCTTATTACAACATGGATCGGAAACGTTTCATTATTGAGATTATATCTGGAGAAGAAGAATGGGAAAGCTTAAGAGACTATTCACGAATTTCAGGATATGGGTATATATACTCTTTTTTGTCCTGACTTTGCTTGTTATCCATCCTAATCCCTGGAATAAGGGTGTGGCAATAAGGACAGTCACCCTGAATAGCTCTGCCTATAGTGCAGGCATGCTGAGCCCGAGCCCTGCAGAAGTGCCTATGAACAGGGAAAGGATAATAGAGCTGAACAGGAAACCTGTAAATAGTGTAGATGAATTCAATTCACTTATAGATTCACTGCCTGTTAATTCTTCTTTGACAATCAAGACTGAAAAATCAAAGATGGGGCTATTTGGAGAAGAGAAGCAATACGCGATGCGTTTTGAATCTTCTGAAAAGCTAGGATTGAGAGTATATGACGCTCCCAAGAACAACATTATATTGGGGCTTGACCTACAGGGGGGAACAAGAGTTGTCCTGCAGCCGGAGACAAAAGTCACAAAGGATGAGATTGACATCATCATTGAGAACATGAATCAGCGCCTTAATGTTTTTGGTCTGAGCGATACAGTGATAAGAGCTGCAGCAGACCTTGCAGGAAACCAGTTCATTATTGTAGAGATTGCAGGTGCAAATGAGGAAGAAGTGAAAGAGCTCTTGGCAAAACAAGGTAAATTTGAAGCAAAGATAGGGAACGAGACAGTCTTTTTGGGAGGGAAGGACATAACTTATGTATGCAGGACAGGAGACTGCTCAGGTCTTGACCCTAGGAAAGGATGCCAGATAGCGTCTACAGGAGAGAATGTGTGCAGTTTCTATTTCGAGATTTCTCTGAGACAGGAAGCAGCAGAGAGGCAAGCAGAGATAACAAGCACGCTTGATGTTATCTCTGGAGGATTTGGTGATGAAGGATACCTTTCAGAGAATCTTGACCTTTATCTGGATGATGCGCTTGTTGATACACTTAAGATAGGAGCTTCTCTTAAGGGACAACCTGCAACAAATATTATGATATCAGGAACAGGAGTAGGCAGGTCAAGACAGGAAGCTCTTAACAATATGAATCAGGATATGAAAAAGCTTCAGACAGTCCTTATCACAGGCAGCCTTCCTGTCAAGCTGGACATAATCAAGACAGACACTTTGTCGCCTTCACTTGGAAAAGAATTCCTTAGGAATGCTCTTCTTATTGGTGTTCTTTCAGAGCTGGCTGTTACTGCAATAGTCATCCTGAGATACAGGAAAATTAAGATAGCTATCCCTATAATAACGGTTATTACCTCAGAAATTCTCCTTATATTGGGAATATCTTCTCTTCTTAAGCAGAACATAGATATTGCAGGTATCGCAGGAATCATCGTGGCAATAGGAACAGGCGTGGATGACCAGATAGTCATCACAGACGAGATTTTGGGACATGAGACAGAGTCTGATGAAGACAGATATATGTCATGGGCCCAGAGGATAAAGAAAGCATTTTTCATAGTCGTTGCAGCCTATGTGGCCACACTTGCTTCTATGATTCCGCTGCTGTTTGCCGGAGCAGGGCTATTGAAAGGCTTTGCAGTAACAACACTTATCGGAGTAACATCAGGTGTCCTTATAACAAGGCCGGCATTTGCCCAGATGATGGAGATATTGTTGAGTGAAGATTGATTTTTATACTATTCTTTCGGGAATTGGGTCAAAAACAAAAACTATAAAAACTCAGCAATCCAGAAAATCTATTTAGGTAACAAGAGGTGTATAAATGAAGAATACTGTAAAAAAATTTTTTTTATTGGGGATGGGTGTGGCAGCCGCATCAGCAGTAGCTGGTTATGCAGCGACTCATGCCAAAAAGCTGAAAAGCGCAGTCAATGACCTTGTCAAAAAGAAGAAACTCACAAAGCAGGAAGGCGATAAGCTGTTGTCTGATCTTCTTACAGAGCTAGAAAAGCTGGAGGTCAAAGCAGAAAAAGCAGTTCAGAAAGCATCTCCTCAAGTAAAAAAAGTTGTCAAAGATGTAGTTAAGAAGACAAAACAGGCAAAGAAAGAAGTGACAAAGGCTGTGAAGAGGACTCAGTCAGAGGCTAAGAAGAATATGGCCAAAGCAGAGAAAGCCGTGAAAAAAGCAATCAAAAAAGCAGAGCCAAAAGTTAAGAAGGCTGTTAAATCTGTCAAATCAAATAAATCAGTGAAAAAAGCTGCTAAAGCAGTCAAAAAGACAGTAAAAAAAGCAGCTACCACAGTGAAAAAGGCAGTGAAGTCTTCGGCAAAGACAGCCAAGAAAAAAACTGCAAAAAAAGCCGTGAAAAAGAAATCAGCAAAGAAGCCGGCCAAAATAGCAGTCAAGAAAAAACCGGCAAAGAAAGTTAAGAAAAAATAATTATTTTATTTCTTTCTTTATCCACTTCTCATAGTCCTTGCTAATTTTATCGGCTTTCCAGGAATATATCGCAGGGACCTCATATTCATGTATCTCTTTTACTTCTTTCTCAACTTTATCGTAGTTCGCATCTGTGGTCTTTGCAAGGACGACAAATTCAACGTTTTCCTGTATTTCGCCGTTCCACCAGAACATGCTTTCAATAGGAAAAATATTTGTGCAGGCTACAATCCTCTTGTGCAGAAGGTGGTGTGAAATCTTCTTTGCATCTCCGGCATTTTTTACTGTTATATAGACGATTCTCATAATGGCTATATAAAATCCGGGACTATAAATAATTTGCGGAATAAAAAATATGCTATGAGACTCATTATTAAACTCTGTAGTTTGTCTCGCAATTAAGTGAAATAAGAAATTTTCAACATGACGCAGATGAGGGAGGGGCAGCTCCCTGCGGGA
>JAFGSP010000030.1 GCA_016934775.1 Candidatus Woesearchaeota archaeon
CCTCAATGATTTGTAGGGATTGACAATGAATAACCTGTACAATAATCTCATGAAATTATCAAGTGTAGGATATCCATAGAATGTCCAGTTGTAATAGCTTTTGATGAGCGTCCATATTTTGTCTTTTTTCCTATGATAACAGACGCTCTTTGGATTATAGATGAGGCATCTGCCTTTATCCAGGAGCCTTCTGCTAATGTCGACATCCTCATAGTTTGTCTTGTACTTGTCATCATATCCACCAGCGTCAATTATAGCTTTTTTCCTGAAAATGCAGTTGGAGCCAAATAAAAATCTAGGGTTTCTTACCTGTTTGTCACCCCAGTCCTGCTTCATATGTGCCCTGCGCCATCTTGAGCAGAAGTCTTTCTGATTTTCTACAAGCTTCCCGCCTACGCCAGAGATAGTTTTGTCTTCAGAAAAAGCCAGCATGTTCTTTAGCCAGTTTTTGTCAAGCACGACATCAGAATCAATGGAAGCAACAAGTTCATGCTTAGACTGTTTCAGCCCGATATTCCTGGCATGTGCCAATCCGGATTCTTTTTCTGTCTTCACAATTCGAACAGGATATCCCGATGCAATCTTTGATGTATCATCAGTTGAATCTTCGTCTATAATAATAACCTCTGAGAACTTTGTCTCCTGGCCGAATACACTGTCAAGACATTTCCTAATATACTGTCCTGAGTTGCACGTAGGGATGTAGAGAGATACTTTCATGGTTGTTCTTTTGATTTGATATTTAGGTCCAGTCATTATGACAGCTCGCTGTCATACATTTACATATTTTCCCCCTCAAACTCCCCTGGATTATGAGGGAGTTTGCAGGGAGAAACTATTTCTTCTAGCAAAAATGATTCACACTTTTGCATAACTTCATGAGTTGTGTTGTTGAAATCATAATTTTCCAATTATATTTATGATTTTTTTCTCAGCCTTTGAAAACCGGCTGAGTCTCTTGTGCACTGCCAGGTTAAGGCCAAGGTTGTCGCAGAGCAGCATGCAGCCGTTGCCTTTCTGGTGCTCATTGCCCATGTTCTCGAAATAAGGGTTCTTTGGGTCATAATCCAGTGTATGTTTCCTGAACTCCTGCTGCTTTTTGTTCATCCATATTTCTTTTATCTGGTCGTCATATATGTTTCCTATGGGTATCCTGACAGATTTCAGGCAAGAATTTACATTTCCATTAGCCAGTATCCTCAAAAAAGTCCAGCCAGCATAGCATGGCTGCTTGCCTATTACAGCGGTGTCATATTCACCATGTTCTATTCCCATATTTCTGAGCCGCCTTGAAAACTGCGGCCTGCTCCTGAATTCAATCTTACGGGCGTATTTTTCTTCCAGCCTTTCAAGAAGCGCATCAGCCTTCTCGACTTTATTGGCCAGCCAATTTGCCTGATCCCTGTTTAACATAAGGCTGTCTGTCCTTCCTGGAATGACATCTGTTGGAGTGAAATCAATTCCATTTACACCCGTCCTGAAAGCAGTCTCTACCATGTTGTCAAAGTCCTGGTAATTCTTCGTGGATATTACATTGTATAAATGGATGACTGGCCTTTTTTTCTTGTATCTTTTTTTGAGAGAACTGATGTGGCTGAGCATATCGGTTATCTTGTTGAAATCCTCTGCTTTTCTGTTTGGATGGGTGGCAGCATAGCTTTCAGGGCTGCCTGCCCAGAGGCTGACATTCATATGGTCCATGCCTGCTTTCACAAGCCTCTCGGCTGTTTCTTTTGTCACAAGGCTGAAATTTGTGCTCATATCTGTCATGAATCCCTGCTTTTTTGCGTACTCAATAATCTCTATTGCTTTCGGATGCATGAACGGCTCTCCTCCTCCTGTGAAATAGATATAGCGGGTGCCCATTTCCTTGAGTTCTTTTAGGATTTTTTTTATCAGTGGAAAAGGTAGCTTTTTCTTTTTTGTCTCAGCGTCCATGGCAAGATCTCCTAGAAGAGGAGAATGGCACCAGCATCCGATGCAGTTGTAATTGCACATGTTTGTTATGTCTATCTGGACTTCCCATGGCCCTGCATAGACTTTCCTGTCATATATGCCTTTGGCTATCTTTGCTTTCTGCCTGAAATTTTTTATCTGCAATAACATCTCTTTCATATTGCTTTCATCCAATTAGTTGTTTCACTATGATTTCTAGTAGTATTTCATCAGGTCAAACTGTTCCAGCAGCTTGAACGTCCCAAGGATGTTCTGATGATTGTCGCAGTGTGTGCAGTGCTCGTCGAACATAGGCGCATTGTTGAGGAAGAGCGCGTCCATATTATGCTTCATGTGCTTGCCCTGTATCCTCCATCTCCTGTAATCATCAGATTTCCAGATATCCATGTAATTGTCCTTTGATACATCCCCGACAAATCTCAGGTGGCAGCAGAAGCTCACATCTCCCTTTGCAAAAACAAGGTTGAAATAATAACCTATAGGGCATCCCTTGTTCAGGAAAACATCTTTGCACCATGAGCCATCTTCAGAACTGAAGTTCTCAAGCTGGAACTTAATATTGTCTATGAACTTCACTCCGCCTCTCTTAAGTGTCTTCTCAACAATAGGAATCTGTCTCTGTATCTCTTTTTTCTGTTCATCATTGAGGGCGAGGAACTGGTTCATAGTGTCCAGCCGGATAAGATAGAAACGGGCTGAGTCAACTCCTTCATACACATCATCCTGGGCCATCTTTACAAGCTCATGGTAATTCTGGTTATGGATGACATGCGTCACAATGACATGCGGATCATTGACCTTGTATTTTTTTTTGAGGTCCATCAGTGTCTTAAGGTTCTTGACTACTTTGTTGTAAGTCTCTGGTTTTTGCATCGAGTTGATTATCTTGTAAGTTTCAGGGGTGCCTGCAGGAAAGCTGCAATAGATCTCTTTCACGCCTATCTTTATTACCTCTTCAGCAATATTTTTTGTCAGAAGGATACCGTTTGTGAAGAATCTTGGATGTATGCCTTTCTTTGCGATATACCTGAGCATGTCCATGCACTTGTCATATAACAGAGGTTCACCATCTCCCTGTAATATCATTGTCTCAACCTTTAATTTTGCTGCGTCATCTACTAATCTCTTGAACCTGTCAAAAGGGAACTTTAACTCGCGGAACCATTCAGGTTGCGTATCCTTTAGCTTCGGAGTGTGTATCCAGCAGTGTGAGCAGTTAGTATTACACTTATGATGAGGATCTACAACCATGACCTGCGGGCCTATAAACGCGTGCTCGCATATCACGCTGAACAGCCTTACTATCTGATCTTCAGGCAGGGCATTTGAAAGAGCCATTTCTTTGACCCTGTCAAGAAGATTGTATAGGTCTTTGTCATAAATATTGAGCCGTATGTTCTCAGGCAGCTGCTCTTTTATGTCTGTGAAATAGTTTTTGAATCTCTCAGTTATCTCAGCTACGGGATAGACATCAAATTTTATCCAGCTCATGTCCGGCTCTTTGCCCTGGAGAGAGCAGCAGTATTCAGCAATCTCCCGCAGCCTGAAAAAATTATATCTGGATACGCCGATTGTTATGATAAATCGCTCATTGTCTTTCAGCTTTTTTTTAACGAGTTCTGCTTTTTCAGCAAAAGTAAGCTCAGATCCCTGCAGCCCTTCTTTTTTTTCCTGCCCTGCCAGATTACCTTTTTTCCCGGAAATCCTGTCATCTAACTCCTTAAAATCACCGAAGAAATAGATATTTTCACTGATTGATTTAGGTGATGTCGGGATATTCCTGTTATTCAGGGTCTTCTGTATTTTCTCAATTATGTTTATCATTTTTATCCTAGATTATCTGTTTCTTTTCTGCCTGCGGCTTTTCCTCAACCAGGTTGCAGTTGATCAGGAAATGGCAGTTATGCTGGCATCTCACAATCTCTTTTCTTATCTTATCTGCTTTCTCAGAATCCCATGCCTCCTCGAAGCTTATATCCCTTATATTCCCGATGTTGGCAAAATTGAAGCAGAGAAACATATCTCCTGTAGAACTGAGGTTGATTGATCTGTCAAAATTGCACGGCCCTGATTTGACAAATTTTTCCGGATTCTTGAAATAGTTCCTGTAGGCCTCCAGCTGGAACAGCCTGTCCGGGACTTTTGATCCTGCTTTTTTCAGTTCGATGATTTCATCAAATACCTTATTGACTATTTTCTCGTCTTGCGGCCATAGCTCTTTGTGGTCTTCTTTGTACCAATTGGGATTAGGGCCTGTATTGTTCGGCTCCATCACAACATTGAACTTTATTGATAATATGTCAGGATGATTGTCGACAAACCTTATAAGATCAGGCATGTCATGGATATTCAGGCCTGTGACAACAGCCTGCGCAGCAATCCTGAACTGCATCTTTCCGATCTCTTTCTCTTCCATATATTCCACAAGGTTCTCTATGGCATTCATCAGTCTGTCAAAAGAGCCTTTCTTTCCCCGCATGAAATCATGCATTTCAGGGGTTGAACCGTCCAAGGAGAAGTTTATACTGCCAAGCCCCGAGTCAATCATCTTTTTTGCGACATCTTTTGTGATAAGCCAGCCATTAGAAGCCAGGTTAGTCTCAAAGCCCAGATCTGTCGCATACCTTATCAGTTCGAACATATCTTTGCGGAGCAGAGTCTCGCCGCCTGCAAAATTAATTAGAAAGCCAGGACCCACAACACTCCTCAACCCTTTGATAAATTTCTTAATATCTTCTGTTGTTGTCTTCTCAGCAGATTCAGGGATGAACTTGTCAGGCTGCCACTTGAAGCACATCTTACATTTGAAGAAGCATTCTTCATTCACGCTTATGTTGCAGAATTCAGGGGTGACTGTTTTCGGAAGCTCCTTCATTTCAATAGCAGGAACACTCCTGCAGATAGGTTTTGTGCGTTTTTTCCTTTTTGCAATGCCTATATTTATTGCGAAATCCCTAAGTTCTTTTGCAATATATTTCTGTATCATCCTTATCAGGTCAGTTTGTGATATTTTGATAATTTAAAAAGCCTTGCTATCGGTTATTTTCGATATCAATCATTTTCAGGATACTTTCTCCTGAGATGTTTCCTAATACTGTTCCCTTGGTGTCGCTGACGCTTCCCTGGCTGTCAATGAGCAGCATATTTTTCGTGATTATCCCCTGGCTATTTTCCGGGCAGCTGCCAAGATAGTATCTTTTCATGCCCTTGATCTGTTCTCTGGAGTTGCAGATGCTATCCTGGAATTCATCTTTTGTCCTTAAGATAAACTCAAACAGCATCGACAGCTCTTCTTTGTTCTCGGGCCAATGCTTTTCCAGCCAGGACCTGTCTTCTTCCTGAGAAAGCAGCGGTGGAAGCAAAGGACTAAAATTGATTTTCGCATAATTGAAATTGATGACCCATCCGAGCGTAGGCATGATTTCTTCCAGGTTCTGCCTCAGTATTGCTGTCTGGAAGACCAGTTTCCTGCTGTCAGGGTATTTTGTGGATATATGGTCTATCAGGCCCCAATTATGCTCAAATGAGTCTTCTTTGCCCCTTATCCTGTCAAATGTTGCAGGATTCACGGACTCAAGCGGGAGATGGATCTCATCAACCCCCAGTTGGATAAACCAGTCTGTTTTTTCAGGATCCAGCAGGGAGCCGTTCGTGGATAAAATGCAGTACAGGCCATATTTTCTGCAGGCTTCAATAAGTTCAGGCAGGGGTTCATAAAGAAGCGGCTCTC